>NZ_AUTI01000346.1:0-11069 GCF_000497995.1 Pseudoalteromonas sp. TB25 | reverse complement strand
TGAATCGCCCCGAGTTCATCGGAGACCAGTTTGTTTAAGTCAGGCCACTTTACCTGACTCGTTTAAATTATCATAGTAGTCTGTTTCATATTGAGCTGGTGAAATATACCCAATTGAAGATAATAAGCGTTGATTATTAAACCAATTGACCCACTCTAACGTTGCGTATTCAACAGCATCAACATTCTTCCACGGGCCATTTCTGCGAATAATCTCTGTTTTAAATAATCCATTTATTGTTTCAGCCAATGCATTGTCATAAGAGTCACCCACACTGCCTACAGACGCTTGAATTCCAGCTTCAGCAAGTCGCTCAGTGTATCGTATAGACAAATATTGGCTGCCTCTGTCGCTGTGGTGAATTAACCCTTCGGGGTTGCCACGATGCCAAATAGCTTGCTCTAACGCATCAAGAATAAGCTCTGTGTGCATTGTCGTTGATACACGCCAACCTACAATGTATCGTGAAAAAACATCTATCACGAAAGCGACATAAACAAACCCACTCCATGTGGCAACATAGGTGATGTCAGCTACCCAAAGTTGATTTGGCTGCTCAGCAGTAAATTGACGATTAACTAAATCAAGTGGCTTATCTTGTTGCTCGTCAGGTATCGTTGTCTTATGTGCTTTACCCCGACGAACACCTTGAATTCCCATAACTCGCATCAATCGTTCGACTGTACAGCGGGCGACTTGATGGTCGTCAAGCTGTAGCTGCTTCCATATTTTTCTTGCACCATAAACTGACATATTATCCTCCCACACTTCGCGAATGAGTATTATCAGCTCAGCATCACGCTTTTTGCGGTTAGACAGTCGCTCAGGCTCTCTTTGTATCTGTTTATGAGAATAATACGTTGATGGTGCAATCGGCAATTCCTTGCAAATTGACTCGACACCGTAATGCTCTCTGCAAGCATCAATAAAATCCACTATTACTTCTGTTTGCGGTCGAGCTCCGCTTGGGCGAAAAAAGCGGCAGCTTGCCTCAGGATATCATTCGTTCGCTTGAGCTCTTTATTCTCGCGCTCTAAGACGGCAAGGCGTTCTTCAGTTGATTGCGTATTAGAAGAGGGTTTAGACGGTTGAGCTTGAGATTTCTTGACCCATGCTCTAAGTGTTTCTGGGGTACATCCCAGTTTATCTGAAATCGATACTAGCGCAGCCCAAAGAGAAGGGTATTCATGCTGTTGTGTGGTAACAAGCCTAATTGCACGTTCACGAAATTCTGATGTATAGCGATTTGATTTTTTCATAGTTCCAGTTTCTCAAGTTATTGAGTCTCTGGCAAACACGGGGCGATTCAAAAATCACATTTAGTTTTTCAACTACATGAATATTAAAGTTACCATCATCTGATATTATTTTTCTTACGAAAATTTTATTGTTTTCTATTTCACTACGGACATCCTGGGAGATTTTTTCTTTAGAAATGAAAACAAGGTATGTATTCCATCTAGAGAAGTCACTAGATTGTTCACAAATAAACTCTGTGCCGATTACTTGCGTTAGATCTAACCAACTAGACTCCAACTCATCATGAGTTGAGATAGTTTTAACAAATGAATATATTTTGTTTTCTTCATCCAAATCAAAGCTATATAACTTTAGGTTTTCTTCTTCTTGAAGTAACTCAGGTAGTTGTTCTATTTCATAAAAACTATTATTAATCATAAGCCCTCTAAATAATCAAATATTTACTGTAGTTACTTTTTATTTTATCTTTTATGTGTTCACTTCCAGTAACTATGTTAAAGCTCTCTAATTCTTCTTGCTGATCATAAATGCACTTATTATTTAAAGCATCTAAGTCAATCAAGGTTTTCTTCAGATTTTTGTTATTTTGGACATTATCAATATTATAGTCATCACCAGAATTAGTTACTTGATTAATATACATATGTGAAATTGCCCCTGAATTATATTTTACTCTTTGTGAGGGGCTATTTGTCTTGACGATGAAAAAACCATTTTCATCGTGATTGATATATTCATTATCTAAAATACTTAAAAGGTGTTTCTGCCATGTCTTATTACTATTTATATATAATTCTTCTTTTATTTAATATGTTACTAAGATAGGTTTTATCAAACGTTTCAGGTTCATCAACCATCACAGATATTACGATTAACTCGAAAAATGCAGCCCAATACTTCGGTTCATTTACTTCAAAATTCTCATAGAATTCACATTCTAATATATGTTCAAGCTCTTCTTTTACTGTTATGGGGGTAATACCTATCGCTGTAACTTTTGTCTGCCCTATGCAGATAAGTAACTTGCGAATACTATTTAGTAGTGCAGGTTGATCCCAGCCGTCAGAAAATTTAAATGCTAGGTTTTCAAGTGTTTGAAACGATTGCAGCTCTACTGGTAGAACTATTGATAATTTTTCGCTTCTCGATTCATTAATGTGATGAATTATGTCATCAAATTTGTTAATGTTTACAGCAACAACACATCCATCATATTCATTCTTAGAACCTGAATACTTTGTCTCAATCGCTCGCAAAACCACACCGTCGCCATCAGTAAAAACTCCACCTCCAGACATCCCAACTATCCAACTGAATTCGATGTTCATTGATGTTTTTAATTTAATGTGTTCAGTGTACTTAACATCAAATTCATAAGAATGATTTCTATATCTATTTAGTATTACAGGAGCATCTCTACTACGTCCAGGGTAACCACAAAATCTAACCTTTTCAGGAGATGAGATTATTTTTCTCGAAATTACCACATCAGAATTTATTTGTTTTGATGTTCGTAATATTGCTATATCTAGGGAATTACTGCTATTAACTAAAATTTCTAAAATTTCAATAGGTTCGTTATTGTAATCGCGTACTATTAGGTCTCTGATTGGAAGTAAATCACTATGAATATCTTCATTATCAATACATATAACATGCTTAGCTGTGTATATATATGAATAGTCAGAAGTCAAAGAGTTCACTATAACTCCAGATCCCCCATTGATTGTAACTATATTCTCAAAATATTGGTCTTGGTTCATAATGGGATTGTATCAATTTCTTTGGCAACAAAATCAAAGTGTTCATAATCATCTTTCTGGAATATTTTATCTATTAATTCAGGATGGTTGAATAAAAATGACGGTTTATTTCCACTACACTCAATAATTCTTGCAAACACCTCTTTATCTGGATGCCCGTGACCAGTTCCATCGGTTGTTACAATATAAGATTCACAATCAATATAATTCAATAGCTTCTTACTTGTATTGTTCTTACTACCATGGTGAGATAGCTTCATATAGTCCACCTTAATTTTTTTAGTTGTAGTGTAACCAAAAGATTTCAGACCACGAATAACTTCTATTGCGTGAGCGTCACCTAACAACATTAGTGTTTTTCCACCAAATTTAAAGTTGAAAGCGATTGATGCACCATTACTAGGGGAGCCATCTGAAGCGCCTGTTTTTCCATTCATCAAAGATCTCAGGTCTGCTTTCTTTCTGGCACTTGAAGTCAAATTACTAGGATATTTCTCTGCCCACTTTGCATTTCTTTTCTTCAGCTTTTTAATAGATGGAGAGAGTATTTCAAACTCACAGCCGTATTTTTCTATTCGGTTTCCATTTTTTAACCTTGAATGGATAATTTGATCATGTTTTATTTTTTTTTGATTTAGGAGCTCTTCTAGAGTAATACCATCATTGATGCTTGTCGCTGTTGAATTAGAAGTAGATACCTTTTGCTTATCACGCTCTTCAGTAATAGCTAGTTTTTCAGACAACAGCTTTCCTGAGTTAAACCAAACCTCTGTAGTAAGATCTGATAGGTAGCCCTCCTCTTCAAAAGCAGATATTAATCCACAAATATGATCTTGATCTTCATGGGTTATGATTAAAAGGTCTATCTTTTCATCGGCAGATTTAACTTGGTCAAGATAAGTTTTTAAACTACCAGGGCGTACTCCTTGCTGAAAAGTTTCCCCTGGCCCTCCATCAATAAGAATATTACGCTTCTTTCCATCAAAGTCCCCTGAAATCACAAGGGAGTCACCATATGACGCTTTCAATACTGTTAATTGTATAGACATAATTTTCTCAAGCTATTCTCTGCGGGTTAGGTGAAACATACACCACTCTCTTACTGACTAAGCTATTAATAGTTATATAATTAGTGTCCAATAATAGTGCCATTAGAATAGGAAGCTTACAACTAGTTTTGATCGTATAAGCTCATTTGAAGAAAGCTAGTACAGTTCACATTTGACATAATATGATTATCATTCAAATGATTTAAAAATTTTCTAATGTTTTTATGTATTCGAGGTGAGAACTCTAGCCAGCTAATTCAGCTGTAGATTTGAACTATAGCTACATGGTTAGCCAATATTGCGGAAATACTTCAAATTAGTTGAGTGCAGCAATTAGCTGTGGTGCGACGGACATCTAGGTAGTAATTTTGTCAAAAAGCATTGCTACCTCTTTCCGATAAGGTCGTTGGTTAACTTAATTGCCTAAACCATAAATAAACTAGACACATATGGACGCTCTGCCGCTATCAAGCCCTAATGATCCTTCAAGGTTGTTTTTTACGATCTTAATCTATTCTTTTTTAAACATCGCTCCAAATCAGCTGATAAACCGCTGTATTCAGTAACCAATAAAATGGGGGCTGCTCTGGCATATATCCGGGCTTAACTGATTTTCAGCGTCCCTAATGAGTTTCGAACCTACCCCCACATAAATCGTAAACACCCATTCTGTATCTAATGCCGAGCCTTCGCCGGGTTTGAACTAGGTCGGCTTTGCCTATTGTTCATCTTTTTATGGAAAATAAACTAGACAGCCACTCTAATTAAACAAGCTAAACGACCATCAAATGAGCCATCATCACCCTGTCTCTATATTGAACACATAAAAAAAGCCCCGCTTGTTTTTACACAATCGGGGCTCCACACTAATTTTTTAATCAAAAATAAAAGCGCCGATACTACGGGCGCTTTGCATCATTGAATTAAATTTTATTGATTAACTACGCTTTTAAGCGGATTAATCGGCTGTGCGTTATCGTCTAGTATGTTCATGTCAAAATCGAACTCATCTACACGAATCGCTTTTTCACGTTTGATGTTGTAATCAATTAACTGAACGTGTTCAGCTTGCGTAATTACGTTTGCCGCGAGTGCGTTATCAAGCGTGATGTTAAAGCGTATACCTGGTTTAATTACTTTAGCACGTAGTGCTTTTTTAACTTTAGCCAGCTCGCCAAGTGATGCCATTTTAGCTTTGTAAGCTTGCTCATTAATATGATGACCATCGCCCTCAACTGGTTTAACTAAATGCGTAATTTGCGCTTTAAATGCGGTATCTAGCTGAGCTTGCTTAGCTAGTTCGCGGATTAAATCGTCGCTAATTTTTGGCATTTTAGTTGAGTAGTTCATTGTAATGAAACGAATAAACTTACGTGTACCACTTGCAGGGAAGTTATCTAAAAACTTATGCAATGCTTCTTCAGCACTTTGTAGTGCAAAACGAGTCGCGTAATGGAAATACGGAGCTGCTTGCTCACGGTCACTACTTGATACTTTTTGCTCGTAGTATTTAATTGATGCCATAGCTGCATATAAGAAGCTCATTACATCGCCTAAACGTGCCGATAGCATTTCTGCTTGTTTTAACTTACCGCCAAGTACAAGTAACGAAAAGTCTGCGTACACTGCAAGTTTTGCAGATAATTTATGTACTGCTTTTTCGTAGTCGCGTACTTCTGGCAAATCAGAGTTTGCACTTGCTGTAAATGGTAAAACACCTAAGCGCAAAGCACGTAAGCTGTTTGCTGTGCTGTAGCCGATTGTTTTACGCAAAATGCCGTTAAATTCTTTATCTGCGCCTTTGTCTTCACTGTGAATTGACTCAACCATAGATTGTAAATATGGGTGACAACGCATAACACCTTGACCAAAGATCATTAGGTTACGTGTAAGAATGTTCGCGCCTTCTACCGTAATGGCAATCGGCTGTGCAACATAACCACTTGCTAATGTATTTTGTGGACCGTTTTGAATCGCTTTACCCGCTTGAATATCCATTGCTGAATCAAGCACGTCGCGACCAAGCTCTGTCATATGATATTTAGCGATTGCTGTAACAACTGATGGTTTTAAGCCCATGCCTAAGCCTTCAGTTGTAAGTACGCGCATTGCTTCTTGTAGGTATGTTTTACCTGCAATGTCGGCTAGTTTTTCTTGAATACCTTCAAACTGGCCAATGGCTAAACCAAACTGTTCACGCACTGCTGCGTATTCAGATGCTGATTTAAATGCAACTTGTGCTGTACTAACACCTAGCGCAGGTAATGAAATACCACGGCCAGCACCTAAACAGCTAACCAGCATTTGCCAACCACGGCCGATGTTTTTCTGTCCACCAATAACAAAATCCATTGGTACAAATACTTTGTTACCACGTGTAGTACCGTTGTAAAAACGAATACCCATTGGGTCGTGGCGATTACCAAGCTCTACACCTGGGTGCTCTTTAGGAATAAGTGCACAGGTAATGCCTAGGTTTTCTTTACCACCTAGCAGACCATCAGGGTCAACTACTTTAAATGCTAAACCAAGTACGGTAGCAATAGGTGCAAGTGTAATGTAGCGCTTGTCCCAGGTAATTTCTAAACCAAGGACTTCTTCGCCGTTGTACATACCTTTAGTTACTTTACCAACATCAGGAATACCACCTGCATCAGAACCCGCTTCTGGGCTTGTTAATGCAAAACATGGAATGTCTGTACCATTTGCTAGGCGTGGTAAGTAATGTGCTTGTTGTTCTTGCGTACCAAAGTGAAGTAATAACTCACCTGGGCCTAACGAGTTAGGAACCATTACGGTTACCGCAACTGCTGAGCTTTTAGTCGCAATTGTGCCAACAATGGTAGAGTTTGCATAAGGGCTAAACTCTAAACCACCAAACGACTTAGGAATGATAAGCGAGAAAAAACGCTCTTTTTTCAAAAATTCTAAGATGTCATTTGGTAAATGAATGCCGTTTTGAATCACTGAATCATCAATCATGCCCAGTAGTTCTTTTACTGGACCGTCTAAGAATGCTTGCTCGTCTGCGCTTAATGTAGCAGCAGGTACGTCGCGAAGTGCACTGAAATCAGGTTTACCTTGGTAGATAGAACCTTCAAGCCATACATCACCCGCGTCTAGCGCTTCTTGTTCTGTGATAGAAATACTTGGTAATACTTTTTTTAGTTTTGTACGTAAACTCATGATTGAACTCATCCGACCAGCTAAATAATACCTACATTACGTCATAAAAAATCGTTTAGATCAATTACTCTATTCAATTAATTAACAGTTTTTTCAATTTATTTTCTTTACCTGAACGTAAACTGTTGAAACACAAAGGCTTACAGTTGTACGCTGAAAAAAAGTATTTTGACTAAAATGATGAATAAAACAGCAAAAGCGCTAGCGCTGTATCTATTTTTTGATGGGCATAAAAAAACGCAGCACAAATAGGCTACGTTTTTATTCAATTTATAGAGGCTACATTATCAGTTAATCTAACTAAAACTACTTAAATTTAAATCAAATTGTATAAGCGCTTCACTTAGCAACTTTAACAACTTGCTTGCCGGTAAAACCACCAGCAAGTTGTTTATTAAGCGCTTGCGATACTGACTCTGCACTAAAATCTACGGGCGTTATTTCTGGGTGTTTAATGTCGCCACTAACAGCTCCTTCAAGTAACAGGTTGCCCATAAAGCTCAAGCGTTGTTGTGCACATAAACTATTAGCAAGCCATGCACCACCAATCGATACAACGCTAATATTTGGCGCTCGGTGATACATTAAGTCTTGATCAAAATAAGGTAGCGGATTTAAGCAGGCAATACGTCCGCAAAAACGCATTAACTCAATATTACGCTGAGTACACTCTCCACCTATCGTATCAATAACCGCATCAAAGCCTTGCGGGCCAAGTTCTCTGCGGATTTTTTCGCATAGCTTTTTATCGCTATAGTCAAAAACCACATCAGCGCCTAGCTGCTTAACCAATTTATGGTTACGCTTTGATGCGGTGGTAAATACATCTGCACCACGCTGTTTTGCATATTGAATAGCAAACTGCCCTACCGCTCCGGCTCCGCCTTCAATAAAAATAGTATCGCCTTCACTAATGCCTATTTTATCTAAGCTGATAAGTGCTGCCATACCTGCACATGGAAGTGTTGCTGCAATGGCCGGATTTAAACCGCTTGGCACAACCGACACTGCAAAGTTAGGCACTTTGGTGTATTCGCTCAAAGCACCTTGCTCACCAATGTTGGCATGCCACATAACCCGCTCGCCAACATTTGGAAACACACCTTTGTTAGCTTTAACCACAACACCTACAGCATCTAAGCCTAAAATGTGTGGATACTGCCACTTGCAAAAGCCTGTTTTAGCAAATTGACCATCAACTGGATTTAAACCAACGTACTCTACTTTTACAAGCAGCTCGTTATCTGCACAGTCTGGAACAGGCAGCTCAGCATCCGCTAAGTCAATTGCTTCATTTGGTTCTGGCAGTACAATAGCGCGCATTGTATGCGGGATAATGTATTCATGTAAATTTTCAGTATTTGGCATCAATATAACTCTACTTATTAGTGTCGTTTAACGCATAACTCCATTGGCCATTAAATGACTGGTAAGCATTTACTTTGGCAAGCAGTGAAGAAATTGTTGTTTCAACAGCATTTTCTTGTGCTATTAAAACATCCTGGCGCGCATCTAACAACTCAAGGTAAGGAATTTGGCCTTCTTCGTACATTGCCTGGGCTTGTAAAAATGCTTTATTAGCAAAGTCATAGCGCTCATCGGCAAAGCGTTTTTGCTGTGCCTGATTGACCAACAATTGCAGTGAAAGTTCACTTTCACTTAGTGCAGTTAATACCACTTGTTGATAATCGCTGTATGCGGCTTCACTTAAAAACTGCTGTGCGTCGCGCTGTGCTAATAATGCTGGGTAGCTTAATAACGACCATTGCAACTGCGGCGCTACTTGCCACTGCTGATCGGTATTTTTTAAGCCTGTGCTGTCTATACTCACAACCCCTGCAAATGCAGATAAGCTAATATCGGGTAATAACGCTTTGCTAGCTGCAACACTTAAACTATTTGCTTGGCTAAAGTCAAACAGTGCACGGCTAATATCAGGACGTAAGGCAATGGCATTATTAGCGTTTTTTAGTGCAACGCTAAAGTCACGTTCAAGCACGCTTTGCTCGTTTTCAATAGCAATATTTTGCGCTAGCTTACCGCTTAGTACTGCAAGAGCAGATAAATCGCTGTATTTTGCATACTCAATGGCAGGTATTAGTGCTTGTTGCTGCCTAAGCTGCGCCATCGTACGGTTTAAATCAAGCTCGTTTGCAACACCTTCGTCAACACGGGCTTGAAGAACGTCAATACTTTGCTCAAGCGCTTCAATTTGAAGTGCTACAATGTGTTGTTTTTCAACATTACCTTGATAACTTACAAAGCCTTTAACAACTGACGAAACTACTTCAATTTGCAGTAAACGTACTTGCTCTGCTTGGCTCATGGCCGATGCATTTGCAGCATCAACCAACGCCGTAATGCGACCAAATAAATCTAGCTGCCAATCAAGTGCAACGTTTGCACTTGATTGACGGTCATAAACGCTTGGTGCATCGCTTCGAGCTGCGCCAACATTTACGCCACCTTGCGGAAGGTACTGGGCTTTTTGCTCTCCTAATCGCGCTAATGCACTTTTAAGTGTTAGCTGGCTTGTTTGCAAATTATAGTTATTTGCAAGCGCACCAGTAACAAGATCATTTAGTTGATCAGAATTAAGCTTTTTCCACCAGTTTGTTTCATCAGCAACGCTAACGTTACTCGCAATATTAGCTTTAGCAACAAATTCGTTAACGGCTTTTTGCTCACTCATGGTGTCTATTTTACTCGCACACCCGGCTAAAAACGCAGCGACTAATACCGCATTGACAGTTAGACTTGTTTTAAGCCTTTTTTGCATTAATTTAGTCATGAGTATTCTCCTGCGCTTTCTCTTTTTTGTTAGTCACTAACATATAAAATACCGGCGTAAACAATAGACCAAACACGGTTACACCTATCATGCCTGAGAATACGGCGTTACCCATTGCGTGTCGCATTTCGGCGCCCGCACCGGTGGCAAGTACTAACGGTACAACACCTGCTGTAAATGCAATCGACGTCATTAATATTGGGCGCAAGCGCATACGACATGCCTCAAGTATTGCCTCTAAGTGCGATAAGCCTGAGTCGTGTCTATCTTTTGCAAACTCAACCATCAATATTGCATTTTTAGAAGCCAACGCGACCAGAACTATGAGCGCTATTTGGGTAAATATGTTGTTGTCAGAGCCAACAAACCACACACCTAACAAGGCTGAGAAAATAGTCATTGGTACAATTAATATAATTGCCAGTGGTAGACGTAAGCTCTCGTACTGCGCTGCAAGTACCATAAATACTAGTAATACAACTAACGGGAATACATAAACCATGGTGTTACCGGCAAGTACTTGTTGGTACGTTACTTCAGTCCACTCATACTCAATACCTGTTGGTAGTGTGTCTGCGAGTACTTTTTCAATAGCAACTTGTGCTTGATCAGAGCTATAACCTGGCGCTGGGCTACCATTTAGCTCTGCACTTGGGTAACCGTTGTAATGCATAACACGGTCAGGACCAATTGTTGGTGTTACCGTTAATACAGAACCTAATGGCACCATATTACCTGAGCGATTACGTACTTTTAAATTAAGTATTTGATCAGGGTCTAAGCGATAGTCAGCATCAGCCTGTGCATTTACTTGGTACGTACGACCAAACATATTAAAGTCATTTACGTACACAGAGCCTAAGTAAATTTGCAGTGCATTAAATACTTCATCAAGTGGAATACCTTGAATAAGCGCTTGTTCGCGGTCAATATCAATATCCATTTGTGGAACTTGGATACGGAAACTTGAGTACAGGCCCATTAATGCAGGGTCTTGTTGCGCCTTACCGATTACGGCTT
>NZ_AUTI01000345.1:0-39098 GCF_000497995.1 Pseudoalteromonas sp. TB25 | reverse complement strand
GATGCCGAAGAAGCGATTCGCGATATGCTTGCGGGTAATGCTTTTGGCGATGCGGGAAGTCGTGTTGTTATTGAAGAGTTTTTAGACGGTGAAGAAGCGTCTTTCATCGTAATGGTTGATGGTAAAAACGTATTACCATTTGCAACCAGCCAAGATCATAAACGCGCTTACAATGGCGATGCGGGTCCTAACACGGGTGGCATGGGTGCATACTCACCTGCGCCAGTTGTTACTGATGAAATCCACCAGCGTATTATGAACGAAGTGATCTACCCTACGGTAGAAGGCATGGCAAGCGAAGGCCATCCGTACACCGGCTTTTTATATGCAGGTTTAATGATTGACGAAACAGGTACCCCTAAAGTAATTGAGTACAATTGTCGCTTTGGCGACCCTGAAACTCAACCAATGATGCTACGTTTGCAATCAGATTTGGTTGAATTGATTGAAGCTGCTAACCGTGTAGAACTTGATAAAACAACAATTGAGTTTGACCCACGCGCAGCCGTTGGTGTTGTACTTGCCGCTAAAGGCTACCCTGGTGATTACCCTAAAGGTGACGCTATTTCGGGGCTAAAAGTGGATTACCCTGCAGGTGAAAAAGTGTTCCATGCGGGTACTAAACAAAGTGGCAATGAGGTTGTAACCGCAGGCGGTCGCGTATTATGCGCAACAGCACTTGGTAACACTGTTACGCAAGCGCAGCAACGCGCCTATGAGCTTGTTAAACAAATTAGCTGGGATGGTATGGAATATCGTACAGATATAGCTCACCGTGCTATTGCACGCGAGCAATAGCCTATAATACCTATTCATTGGTATAACCAATTAATTTAACTAAAAAAGCGCAGTTTCCCTGCGCTTTTTTAGTGCTACACTAATTAAAAGGTTTTTTAAAAGTAAATTAACGTTGGAACTAAGAACTTTACGTTACCATGCAATTGCTGTTGCCATACTGATTTTTATATTTTTTATAATCAGTACATTGGCATCAAACTTAGTCGTGCCTACACGATATACAATTGATAAAACGGCTCCAATGTACCTCGATTACGCCTACTATATTGACGAAACCAAAACTAAAACATTCGATACCATCATTAACCAACCTGAATTACTTACTCATCAACCATTTTCAGATGTTCCATGGAGCTTTAGCCAACAAAATTATTGGTTGTTTCTTGATTTAGAAAATAAAAGCCTTAACAAGCAAAATGTTGTAGCACATTTTGACAACCCTATGGTCGATCACCTTACGGTTTATCGCCTCGATAAAAATAACAAACTAGTTGAAACATACAAACTCGGCGATAAAGAAGAAGCCCTCTCTTTATTTGAATACAGCGTGCCGCATATTCGCTTTTTAGTAGAAAGAAAATCATCACAACGCCTAGTAATAAAAATAGACACAATAGGCATAAGTAAAACACCTGTAAACTTGTATCGTGATAAAGAGTTTATTGACTTAGTGCGCTCTCAAACTGGGATCTGGGGTATTTTTGTAGGCGTGCTATTGATGGCTGCGCTTTACAACTTGGTGCTTTATTTTGGTATAAAAGACCGTGTTTATTTAATTTATATTGGCTACATCGTCAGCGCTATTACACTAATGGGTGCAGTACTGGGCTTTGGTTTTTATTTATGGCCTAAGCAATGGCAGCTCTTTATTCACGAACAAATTGTGTTTAGTAATTATGGGGTCGCCTTTTTCACCCTTGCTTTTTGCACCATGTTTTTGCGCTATCATAAAGATAAATGTTGGCGTTACAAAATGAGTATAGCTCTACTTTGGCTTATGTTTACTCTTGCTGTATGTAGCTTGTTTATTCCTGAAAATATAGCGGCTCCTATATTTTTTGGTGTAATGGTACTGCTTTATATTACTTGTATTATTTTAATATATAACAAGTTACGCAGTGGTTTTAGGTGGGCTAAGTTTTATGTTTTATCATGGATACCGCTAATTTTTGGTGCGGCAATTCAACCTATGGAACTCACTGGTGTTTTACCGTATACCTTTGCAACCCGCCATGCCTTTTTAGTCGCTATTTTGTGCGAAGTTATTTTAATGGCGATGGCATTAGCTGACAGGGTAAGGTATCAGCGAGAACGTGCGCTTTACCATGCCACGCATACACAACAAACACGATTACTTAATAGCTCCAAGCTAAAACAAGCATTTATGGCACTACAGAGCCAAAATCGCTCAACAACGTTGTGTTTAATAAAAATACGTCACTTTAATTCACTCAATACGATTATTACCTCTTCTCAGGGCTACACACTTATAAAGCATATAGCCAAAGAGCTTGAATTAGAACTCAGCCATGAACGTGAATTTACAAACCTCGAAACAGATTTAAACACCAGTCCTCGCTTAGCCGATTTAAGCAGTGGTGTATTTGCCTGTATTTCTACAAAAACACAAAACCAAGAAATGCTAGAAGCACTACTGACTAAAATAATTAGTAGCTTACCAAAACAATATGAAATTAAAGGGCTAAACCTGCAGCTTAGTTACAGTATAGGTATTAGTAGTGCAGGTAAAAGTAACGACTTTGAATATTGGTTAAAGCGTGGTTATTTAGCGCTTAAAAAAGCAAAAGGTAGCGTTAATCAAGTTGGGTCATCGTCAAACGGTAATAATCTGATAATGGACGTTGCTCTAGCCGCTAAGCTGCAACAAGCAATCAAAACAAATCAACTGGCGCTTTATTACCAACCTCAAATAAACTTATTAAGTAACCACGTAAGTGGTGCTGAAGCTTTATTACGTTGGCCCGACCCAACTTACAGCAACTTATCAATTGAAGAGCTAATAATACTTGCTGAACACACAGGTATTATTAACGAGCTAACACTGTGGGTAATAGAGCAAGCTTGTAAAGACATAATTGAGCTTACTAAAAATGGCTATAACGAGCACACAATTAGCGTAAATTTAAGTGCTAAAAACTTAACCATAAATAATTTAGCCGAAAAAGTAGAAAATATTTTAATTAAATACCAAGTGCCGGCACACTTACTTAAATTTGAACTAACCGAATCGGCCTTCGTAGATAGTCAAGATGCACTTATAAAGTTAGTTGATGAGTTAACCGCATTAGGTATTAAAGTGGTACTGGATGACTTTGGGACAGGCTACGCGTCACTTAGCTACTTAGTTAATTATCACTTTAGTGAGCTTAAAATAGATAAGTCATTTGTTTTTGATTTGCCTAACAACCCAACTCACCAAGTTATTGTACAAACAGCCATTGATATGGCGCATAACCTCAATTTATCAATAACAATTGAGGGGGTAGAAACCCAAGAAATCCATCACTTGCTCAAAGATATGAACGCTGATTCCGCCCAAGGTTATTTATACGCAAAAGCACTGCCTTACACCGACTATTTACACTTCTTAAAAAGCCAATATAGCTTAAAAATGTTAGACTCCTCTTTTTAACATCTTTAGGGGCCAAGTAAAGATGCAAGGCACACTGCGTAAACTAAAATCGAGCTTAACCGAACCAGTACAATATCACTTACCTGTAGGTGAACACTTAGTAGACTTAAATGCATTTATAGGTAAGGAGCTTACGCTTACCTTTAGTGGCACTATTTTATGTTCTAACTGCGGTAAAAAAACCAAAAAAAGCTATTCTCAAGGTCACTGTTTTGTATGTATGCGCAAGCTTGCTAGTTGCGATATGTGCATAATGAAACCAGAAACCTGCCACTACGATCAAGGCACTTGCCGAGAGCCGCAGTGGGGCGAAGAAAACTGCATGATCCCACACTATGTGTATCTCGCTAACACCTCAGGTTTAAAGGTAGGTATTACCCGCCACACACAAATACCGACTCGCTGGGTTGATCAAGGCGCCACTCAGGCATTACCTATTTTTAAAGTGCAAACTCGCCTGCAATCTGGTTTAGTAGAAGTTGCATTGGCTGAATTTATTGCCGACAAAACTAATTGGCGCAATATGCTAAAAGGTCAAAACGACGCAATTGACTTAAAAGCAGCGGCAGCCGAGCTGATCCCACAAATTAGTGAAAAGCTAAACGAGCTCAGTGAATTATTTGGCGCAACAGCAATAGAGCAACTTGATGAAGATGTGGTTGATTTAAACTTTCCAGTAACCGAATACCCAACAAAAATCAGCTCATTTAACTTTGATAAAGACCCTGTTGTAAGTGGTGTTTTACAAGGTATTAAAGGTCAGTACTTAATCTTTGAAAAAGGCGTTATTAATATACGTAAATTTACGTCTTATGAAGTAACCGTAGGCTAACGGGCCATGTTAAACAGCTACCCACAATTATTGGTTATTTATAATGAGCTTGAGATAGCCCATAACCAACAAGAGCAACAAGAGTGCTTGCACAGCGTTACGCAAAGTGAACTAAGCGATGTGCGAGTACTTAACAAGCAAGGTGACTACCTTAATTTACAAGGCACTGTTTGCCCTAAATTGAATGGCGAGCAACTAGCACAGCTTGTTACAGCTTACTTATTAAATGAAGGACAATGCTGCCTTGGTAAAATCAAAACCCTAAGTACTGCGCAGGCGTTTGATTTACTAGGGCTATAAACACTCTCTTTATTTAAACCTCAGTAAGCACTTTTATATGCGCTACAGCACTGCGACCTAAAGCTGATAGCGCATAGCCACCTTCTAAATACGAAATAACCCCTTTACAACCGCCCTCTTTAGCAACGCCACATAGTTGCTCGGTAAGCCAAGTATAGTCATCTTCAACAAATTTTAAGCTTGCCATATCATCTTCTAGGTGAGCATCGAACCCTGCGCTTATAAAAAGTAATTCAGGTTTAAACGCTTTTAATTTTGGTAGCCATTGCTGAGCAAACACCTCTTTTAAATCGTCGCCATTACTGGCAATTGGCAGAGGTGAATTAACTATATGGCTATTATTTTTAACCGCTGTATTTGGATAAAACGGATACTGAAATAACGAACAAAGCAGTACATTTTCGTCATCAATAAAAATATCTTGCGTGCCATTACCGTGGTGTACATCAAAATCCGCAATAGCAATGCGCTTAACCCCTTTGCTTTGTGCGTACTTAACAGCAATAGCTAAGTTATTAAACACACAAAACCCAGATGATGAGTTTTTATTAGCGTGATGCCCTGGCGGGCGTACTGAGCAAAAAGCAGCATCGAGTTTATCGGCAAGTATTTCATCAACCGCTAACAATCCTGCACCTACTGCCCGCTCAATCGCTTTAAACGAATCGGGGCACAGCCACGTATCGCCATCTAAATTAGCGAGCCCTTCTGTTGGTAGCGTATTTTCTACGTGTTTAAGTAAAGCTTCATCGTGAGCAAGTAGATAATGTTCACGCTCGGCCTTGGGTGCTTGTAGGTGTGTTAAGCCAACATCTACGCCGCTGGCAAGTAATCTATCGGTTATGGCATCTAGACGCTCTGGGCACTCGGGGTGGTCGCCTATCATTTTATGCTTACGGCAATGAGGATGAGAAATAACAGCGGTACGCATAAAAAGTCCCTTACAAGGTGTAAAAACTTAATATAGCAAAGCCACCGATGGGTGGCTTTGCGACTTTGGTTTATATCAATACTTTAAATATCAATATTAGCTATTTTGCTTTTAAATGTAGGTTTCTAAAGTCAAAGCTAAAGTCGGTCACTTGTGTTGATACCGCGCGCATTTTGGCACTGTTTACACGGTTTTGTGAGCTCATTTCAAAACGAATAAACGCATCTGCTTCTAGTAATTTTTCATCCCACTTAACAATAAATGTATTGCCAGTGTAATGCTCAAGAGTGCCTTTCAAGCGTTTAGTGTGGGTAAAATCAATGCGTAATTTACCATCTAACTGCTCAATAATTACATCGCCGTACCAGTCATCGTGCAATGTTCCGGTGTAATTAATATTTGGTAATTGTGGTTGGTAGTCAGCGGGGGCTTCTGGTTTTGCATTAGCATACGCTTGTTGCTTGCCTTCAAAATGACTTTTAGCTAAATCTTCTACCCAGTCTTTATCTTCAAGTTCAAGTGCATCTTCAAGCACTTCATGGGTTACAGCCGAAAGTGCACCAAAAGCTTGTTGATTAGATAAAATAACAATACCGAGGTTTTTCTCAGGCAATAAAGTAACTTGCGATACCATTCCCAAAATACCACCGCCGTGACCTAGCTTTTTAAAGCCGTGGTAGTCTTCAATACTCCAGCCTAACCCATAACCCCTAAACTGCTGGTGATACGATTCAAACGCACTTTTAGACGCCATAGATGTAATATGTGGGTGCCACATTTGCGCTTGTTGCTTTTCACTAAATAGCTGCTCGCCACTTGGCATTTTACCGCCTGCTAATTGCGTACGAAGCCATTGGCTCATGTCGCTTACACTTGATGCAATGGCGCCTGCGCCTCTAAAGTCCTCAAGATAGTTCACAAAAAATGGATGAAGCGTGCCATCCATAGGAATATGACCTGTCGCCCAGTTTTTATTACTTTTAGGAATACGTGAAAAGCCCGCGCGTGAGTTATCCATATGCAGCGGCTGTAATATATTTTTTTCGATGTAATCGTTCCAGCTCATCCCCGCCACACGTGCAACCACTTCACCAGCGGTAACAAACATCAAGTTGTTATAAGCGTACTTACTACGAAAACTGCTCGCTGGTTTTAAATACTGTAATCCCGCTAAAATTTCATCAACTGATTTATCGGTACTTGGCCAAATCATTAAATCGCCTTGCCCAAGCCCAAGCCCACTGCGATGACTTAATAAGTCACGAATACGCATTTCGCGTGTTACGTACGAATCGTACAATCTAAACTCGGGTAAATGATCAATTACGCGGTCATCCCAGCTTAATTTACCTTCATCAACCAACTTTGCCAGTGCCGCAGTAGTGAATGCTTTTGTGTTTGAAGCAATACCAAATAAAGTGTCTTTGTTTACTTTTTTGTTGGTATCGAGATTAGTTACACCAAAGCCTTTAGCAAATATTACTTTATCGTTTTCAACAATGGCAACTGCCATCCCGGGTACGTCAAAACGTGCCATTGACGCTTTAATTACATCGTCAACTTTGTTGGTATCAACTTGTGCCCAGCTGCTAAACGTAGTGCCTGCTAATAGTGCAATTGCGGCAAGTTTGGTTAATTTCATATCAATCCTATTTTATTATTTTTGATGAACTGCAAATTCAATTGCTGCGCGCTCTTGATTGGTGTCGCTTTTTTGTGCGCGATTTAATATGGCATCACTGTATTCTTTTGGTACGCCCGCTTCAAGTGAACCGCGATGAACGTGTTTTATGTACCAATCATATGGCAGTACATCGCTGTCATGGGTATTAGCTATATAACAATGTGCGGCTACAGTCTCACCCGTTAAAAGCGTCGGGGCTATATCTACACAATCGTAACCTACGCCCTCAATACCATCTAAAATAGCTTTTTCTTCTTCATTGAGCTCATAAATAACGCCGTAAACCAATGCATCTTCTTTATCGCTTGGACAAATACTGCATTTACCTGAGCCATCTTTAAATAGCATATCAAAAGTAAGCTCGTAGCCTTTAAGTACCGCAGTTCCTACACGCTTTACATTGGGCAAGCGCGCTAACAAACGATTAGATGACATATTAGAACCAAACGAGAAATTATATAGCGGCATTTTTATCTCCTGCGCTTTTTGAATAAGTTAAATAACAACACGTACTGCAAGTGCAATTAAAATAATGCCAATTCCACGGTCAAACCAATAACCGCGTTGTTGGAAAAAGCCCCTTACATTATCTCGAGAAAGCATCATTGAAAGCATTGAAAACCACGCCCAAGTAGCCAATGCCATATACACGCCGTAGCCGACCTGTATGCTAGTAGGTGTTGTTGGGCTAATCACGAGTGTAAATAACGACATAAAAAATAACGTGGCTTTTGGGTTTAATGCATTGGTGAAAAAGCCGCGCCTAAAAGCCACCCAAACGGGTTCCTCTTGAACGGTTTTGTTTTCAACATCTTTTACAGCCTCGCCTTCATTACTTGCAGGCGGTTTTGCAGCTCTAAGAGCTTGTACGCCTAAGTAAGCTAAATATGCACCAGCAAGGTACTTGAGCGCCATAAATAAACTAGGCGATTGCGTTAAAATAAGCGCAACACCTAAAACACAATAGGCAACGTGCAGTAAAATAGCAGCGCCAACACCTGCGCTTGTCCACAATGCATTGCGCCTTCCTTGTTGCACACTTTGCTTAAGTACTACGGCAAAGTCAGGCCCTGGGCTTGCTACTGCAAAAAAATGAGCAATAACAATCAGTAAAAATTCATCTAAGTATTCCACGCAGATCCTTGCTAGTTTGGCGAATAAGCTAATAACAGCGGGTTGGCCGAGTTATTTACCAATGCTTTAATTTCTTTTTGTGCTTTTTTAAACTGGCCACGTAAATGCGGCTTTAAGTGCTTTTTAGACACCGTATCGTTTTTAAAGTAACTAATTAGGGCATGCATAAATACCGTATGCGTTTCACTTAACTTAGCTTCACGGTTAGCGTATGGATTATAGCAAGAGCCACACCCGCCTTTAAACTGATACACCGTGTTGCTCATCATCACACCAAACCCTAAAAAACAAGCAAGTGCATCAGCAGCTTGTGGTAAATACTCCCTACCACCTGGCGGTAGCACCCCCACGTGATGTATAAGTATGGTGGCCAGAGTACCTGCATAACTTGCCACTAAATCTTGTGGCTGATTAATCTGGTTAGGATTAAAAGAAATATTAATCGTATGGCTTGGCGGCACAATTAAATGGCTGCCTTCGCCACGTATTTCATTGCTAAATTCAAAGTGTGGAAAAACTTGCGGTTGTAATTGCTGCGGTGCAACTAGTTGGATAGGCCATGCGTTCATACCCGCGTAATTAGTAACGCGGTTAAAAACATTACTCGCCATTTCTTCAATGCTCGATACCGAATCAGGGAAAAAAGTGGCCGTTGGCAGTATTATTTGAGTGTGCTTTGTAAAAAACTCAGCATCAAAGTTTTCTACAGCCCAAATAAATGTATCAATAAGCCATTGCTGTTCTTGCTGCTCTAATAATGGCTTTGATTTAAATAAAGCTAACATAGTGTGCTCTTTTAGGTTTTAGTTTAGGTGCTTACGTAGGTGCTAACTTAGTCTTTTTGTGTAAGCGCCCAGTCCCACGCTTGAGTATTGTATAGCGGCACAGTAGATAGCGCATGGTGGTGGCTTCCACTGGACTCTTTAGTTGAGTACGATAAGTACAATAAAGTACGATTTTCAGCATCGTAAATACGACGCACTTTTAGTGATTTAAATAATATACTTTTAGATGATTTGAATATCACCTCGCCCGATTTGCTGCGGTCTATTTTTTGTAGCTGCTGCGCTGTAATTGGCCCCGTTTGACGACACGCTATAGACATATCAGAGGGATCAGAAAAGTCCAAATTAGCCTCTATATGACTAATATGACAAGTAACGCCCTCAACAATAGGATCTTGCTGCGAATTCACCACAACATCTTTAGTTGTAAATAACCCAAGGCTTACCGAAGCAACATCGTCAGAGCAAGCACTTAACGTAACAATTGCACCTGCAAGTAAAGCTAAACGTTTAAATTTTTGTGGTAATTTCATACTTATCCTTAATCAATATATAGGTAACTTAGTAGATAAGTTACTAAGCGAAGGTTCACCTGTTTGTTTTTATACTAACATCAAAAATAAATACGACTAAATTAGTTTAAAGTAAAGATTTTAGATAGCTCAGGATTTAGTGACCCCTCTTGTATTTGGTACAATTACCTCTCGCTCATGCAGTAACTCATAATAGGAAACGCCTAAATGCCGCACATTATTATTGAACACTCAGAAGACCTCCCCGTTTTACCTCAAGTACTGGTAGAAAAAATTCATACAACCGCTTTCGAAAGTAACTTGTTTGAATTAGAAACCATAAAAACACGTGCTATTGCTTATCAGCAATATCAACTTGGCGCAGGAAAATCAGGGTTTATACATATCGCGGTACATATTTTGGCAGGGCGCTCAATTGAGCAAAAACAAATGTTAAGCGAACTGCTACTTTCATGTTTAAAAACATATTGCAGAGCATCAGACAGTCTAAGCGTAAATATTTACGATATTGAGCATGAGATATACCGTAAAAATTAGTTAACTCTTGTAGTTTTGAGCAATAAAAGTAAACACTAGTAAGTAAAAAGCCCCAATAGGGGCTTTTTTGTCTTCTGACATTAAATGCTGATCACTGTCACTTATAAAGCAAAGCATCTGATCTAACGCTGGAATTTAATAGTGCATTCGCACTATTCCAAATTTAAGAAAGCTTAGCTTAATCTATGGATTAACTTTATTTAGATTACGTTTATTCTTAGGGGTAACTAAAGAATAAAAATTACACAATATTAAATTAATGTAGCTTTAAATAATTTGGATAGATATTTACTTGGGAAATTAGTAAAAGTGGTGGCCCCTCCCAGACTCGAACTGGGGACCTAACGATTATGAGTCGTGTGCTCTAACCAACTGAGCTAAGGGGCCAACTTTATATAACTGCTAGGCAGTTAATTTTTGAAGCGTTCAGTCACAGAGCGACTAAAGCGGGTTGCAGTATAAAAACTTTTTAGGTGCTTGTCACTACCAAAAACCTTTATTTTAACAATCAACAAGCTAACTGCTTAAATAGTAATCTTTTAAGTGGCATAAACATAAAATGTAAGGTATTTACCGTGCTATTCACTGCATTAAATTATAAACAAAACCTATCCCATATAGTCTTTCATATTTAACCCTCTACTTTTTAAGCAAAGCTAACATATACGAGTAGGCATACAAGGCTGTAAAAAATATGCTTGGGGCTACTGCCAGTGCCAAATTAGGTGTCTGATTAACTACATTTACCATAATCACTAAGCTCGATTGGACAGTAATCGGAACAATAGGCGCAAAAAGTACGCCTGCTATTTTTTTATTACTTAAATACGAGGCGCTAGAGTTAATTGCATTATTAAAACTTTGTCGTATTGCTACGTTTTGTGGTGTTTTAGAATGAAACATACAAATAATTGGAGTTACGAACGCAAGCGTTACATAACTAAACTTATACTTGTTGACGACCCTTTCTAAAATAAAGGTAAAAAACAGCGTTACAAATCCACTATACAAACCTTGCACTAATGCAGCTTGAAGAGTGACCGATTTAGCAATGTCTGCCGCGCTATTTGCCCAGTAGGCCCAACTAAAATAAAAAACGAATGACACAACGCCTGACATTATAAGTCGAATATTCAATTAACTACCTCAATATGCCTAAAAACCTAGTTTAATGATAACACTAGAAGTGAAGGAAATATTGTCACTAAATAATAAGGTATTTGATTGTATATTGTAGATGTATAAACACACTAATGTTGAAGATTTCCTAAATGGCATCAAGTCAGAATCTGAGCGCGACTGTTAGCTGGAAAGCTTATTAGTAAACAATAAGTATAGTTTTAAAATAATATTGGGAGTGAGTTAAGGAAGTGAATTAATGGGTTAAAGAGCTTTAAAAATTGGATTTAACCTAAAAACCATCTAAAAACTAATATTGTGAGCCGATCGGTACTAAAGTATTTAGCTAGACCTCAGTAGTCGGCTTACACAATATATAATCTACATTATTTTTTCGCAATAATGTAGATTGCATGTATTAACCCTGGGAAATAACCTAGCAGTGTTAATAGAATATTTAACCAAAAATGCATACCTAAGCCAACTTGCAAAAACACACCTAATGGCGGTAATAAAACCGAAAGTATTATACGAATAATATCCATGATCAAACTCCATTTAAATTAAACATTGAAAAGACTTAAAGCCCAGCATTACTGGGCCTTAACTATACTGTATTATTCAGCAACAATAGCTAGTTTATCAACTACGTCGCGAACATCTTCAGCATTTTTAGCAATTTTAACTGCTAGTTGCTTTTCAGCTTCAGACTCTACAGAGCCATTCAGAGTTACCACACCGTTGTCGGTATCAACATCAATGTCTGTACCACCTACTTCTGAGTCAAACAGGAAGCGAGTTGTGATTACAGTGGTGATTTTAGCGTCCGTTAGGTCGTTATCATCATCGTCCATCATGTCGTTGCTTTTATCTTCGGTGTCCATGCTTTTAACAACTGTAAGGCTGTTATCAACATCAGTTACACCATCGAGGCTAAGTACAAGTTCTTCTGCAAGCTCTTTATCAAGTTCGCTATTAACTTTACCTGTAAGTACTACCTTGCCATTTTTTACATCAGTGTTAATGTCAAAGTTGTTTAGATTAGTGTTCATAAGTAGAACGGTTTCTGCCTTACCATCAATCCAAGCATCTTTACTTTCGTTTTCCCAGCTGTTTGCTTGGGCACCCATAGCCGTAGTACCAAGAACTAGAGCTGCGATAATAGATTTGTTAAATGTTTTCATAATCTTTCTCCTTTTGATTAAAGACACTTTAACTAATGCGAGCTTCAGGCCAACTTTATTTACCCTTTAAATTCAACGATTTGAATTAATTAAGAGATTAAACCTTATCTATGTTTGTGTAACTATTTACAGGCTACTCGGTAAAACTTTCTCAAATAGTGAAAATAGCTAGATAATTGCTCTTTTGGTTAATCTATCGTTAATATAACAAAACAAAAAACACCGTTAAATAATAACCAATTGATTATTAATGAAATTATATTTGGTACGCGGTTTGCAATCTAACTACAATAGCAGTATCAATAGTAAATATAAGAAGGAATAACTCATGTCTGTAAAAGTTGAAGACCGCCCAATAGAGCAAGTACGCGAACAAGTGATTGATCAATTAATTTATAATTACAGTCATGGTGTTATTTCTGTTGATGCATTTGAAAGACGTTTAGATAATGCGATGGATGCACCTAATAACGAAGCACTGCTAGCCTTAGTAGAAGACTTAACACTTAATACCGATCAGCAATATAAAGCAGAAAAACAATCGCAATTTACACCACATTATAGTGCACAGCAAAACAGTGATGATGATTTTACATTACGCAGTATTTTAGGATCTAACGAGCGAAGTGGTCAGTGGGTTGTACCAAAAAATATATATTTGAGTAACTTTATGGGATCGGTGGTGCTTGATTTTACCGATGCTATTTTTGCGCATCAAAATGTAACTATTCACGTTAACTGTATTTTTGGTAGCGATGAAATTTACGTACCAGAGCATGTCAATGTAGTGTCTAAAATGTTTTGTATTTTAAGTAGCCTTGAAAATAAATCTGTGTCGCTCAACAAACGCCAAGGCCCTACAATTCATATTGAAGGAAAGGCAGTAATGGGCTCGGTTGAAGTGAAAATAAAGCGCACAATTAAAGAAAAATTTATGAGCTTTGCAAATGAGCTAAAAACCCAGTTTGGCACGGGTAATAATAACCGCTCACTATAATTGAGTAGCAGCACTTTAGCGTGCTGCTTAGTATTTTATTATAAATCGTTATTTCGCTCGCTTGGTATATCACTTAAATACTCTACAAACTCAACTTCAAACCCTGCAGGATCAATAAAGTAGACATTCTTTCTGAAAGGATTCTCGCTACCTTGCTTGCTTAGAGTAAAACCCGCTTTATTTAAGCGCATTACTACTGCGCTTAAATTATTAGTTACATAAGCAAAGTGTGCAAAACCAATTTGATGGCCCGATAAGTTTCTGTTTTCACCTTCACCATGACTGCTTATCGCAATGTAATGCGTGTCATCTCCAAAGTGTACCCAGCGTCTTGGTTTTCCATGCCAATCGCCTCTGCCCTCACTTCTAATCGACCAATGTGGAAATACAGCGCGATAAAATGTAAGCATACTATCTATATCACTCGCGACTAAGTTTACGTGCTCTAAATACATAATGTTATCCTATCAGTTAAGTTAGGAGCACGATAAAACCTCAAGTTAACTTTAGGTAAAGTGTTATTTAAATTTAATTTATTTAAATGCAGATAATTATTTTTTAAAAATATATAAACTTTTCAATCTTGTATAAAAAACAAACACAAGTATTTGGGGTTTATTGTTTACTTTATGGCAAAAGTCGCTAAAATACGCCGGCTGAAATATATAAACGTTCTTTTACAACCCAAAGGTAATACCATGCATCCAATGTTAAACATTGCGGTTCGCGCTGCGCGCAACGCAGGCAAAATTTTACTTCGCGCAAGTGAAGATTTATCAAAAGTTGAAGTGCAACAAAAAGGCGCTAACGACTTAGTAACTAACATTGATAAAGAAGCCGAAGCCGTAATTCGTGACACTATTTTACAGTCTTACCCTACTCACTCAATTGTTGGTGAAGAACTAGGTGAGCATAAAGGCAAGGATGATGATTACCAATGGATTGTAGATCCTATCGATGGAACAACTAACTTCATCAAAGGTATCCCTCATTACGCGGTTTCTATCGCACTTAAAGTTAAAGGTCGTTTAGACCAAGCTGTTATTTATGATCCAATTCGTGGTGAGCTTTTCACTGCATCTCGCGGTCAAGGCACTCAGTTAAACAGTAAACGTCTACGCGTTAGCAAAACTACGGTTCTTGCAGGCACTGTACTTGCTACTGGTTTCCCGTTCAAAAACAAAAACCACATGGATGCATACACTGAAGCGTTTAAAGCATTATTTGTACACACTGCTGATATTCGCCGTGCAGGTTGTTCTGCTTTAGATATGGCATACGTTGCAGCTGGCCGTGTTGATGGATTTTTTGAAATTGGTTTAAAACCTTGGAACTCTGCTGCAGGCGAACTTATGGTTAAAGAAGCGGGCGGTATGGTTGTAGATTTCGCCGGTGGTAATAACTATAACCACAGCGGCAATATTATCTGTGGTTCACCAAAACTGACTCAAGCAATTATTCGCGAAATTCGTCCAGTATTAACTGAGTCGTTACTTCGCTAATTAAATGCTATGAATAGCATACTAAAAAGGAGCCTAGGCTCCTTTTTTTGTGCCTAAAAATAAGGGTTATCGAGTTTAATCTCTATCGTTTTACCTTTTGTATAAGGTAGTGTATTTAAATCCTTTGCGAAGTATTCATTAAATAATGCATCAAACTCGCCGTTTGTCTGCATTAATATTAAGCCCTCCTCTACAGCCTTTGCCAATTCGGGTTTACTCTTAGTCACAAAATAATAAATACCCGTTGGGTAGCTTATATATAAATTAGGCACAACGACTAAGTTACTTTGTTTGTTTTCAATAAGCTCAGAATTAACCTCAATAAACGAGCGAGGAAAGTAATCTATCCGCCCACGGCTCGTTAAAGTGAACATGGCTTGGTAATTGGTAAGCGGCCTTACACGTAAGCCGTTATAGGACATTATTCTTGTATCTGGCCAGTTGTGACCCTGCACTGCTGAAAACTCTCCTAGCTGCTCTAGGATTTTTACGTCTTTAAAGCGTGCTACGTTTTGTTTATTAGTGAGTAAAGCCCGCTTTCCTATGTAACCTTTAAATAGTGGTATTTTAATAGCTAAAGCAAGTGCCTCTCGCTCTGGACTACTCATACTCCAATACATATCTAGTTCGTTATCATTTAGGTTTATGAGCTTACGTTTTTGCTGATCTGGTATGGGAGTCATCCTAATAACTCCAGGATAGTTAACACTCTCAAGTGCACGTACCAGTAGCTCACTTGAGTACTCTTCTCGTGCGTTTTGAGTATCTTGCTTTTGGGCTACATTAATTATTTGCTCTTGCGCCATAAGTGCAAAACTTGCAAGCAGACCAAGTACACTGGTCGAGATTTTTATTGGCAACATAATAATTACCTATTTTTATTTAAATTACCTGCTTATTGCTTGCTAGGCGCACCACTGCGGGAGCAGGCCCTTTACGTTTGCAAATAAACAAATAACTATGGCGATAACGTTTGGCTTCTTTTTTAGCATCAGTTGCGAGTGCTGCAACTTGGTGACTGTTTTTACATTGTTGTAAATCAGGCTCAACTAAGCCAATTGATAACGTTAGTAGAGGCACAAATTGCTTTTCTCCTTCACGATTTGTGGCCCAATACCCTTCGCTCTTTATGTGCTCAGGTGTAAAAAATATACGAGACTGGAGTTGAAATTGCTCAATAATGATATTACATATATCAACCGCGTTGTGCTGATCAAACACTACCATAAAGTCATCGCCACCTATATGTCCTACAAAGTTAGCACTATTTTTACACGCTTGCACTGTTACATCAGCTAATAGTTTAATTACACTGTCGCCGCTAGCGTAGCCGTATAAGTCATTAAATTGCTTAAAATGATTTAAGTCTATATATGCGAGTGAAAACGGATTACTACCTTTTAATCGCTGCTCTATAGCTTCATTAATTGCCACATTACCAGGGAGCATAGTCAGTGGATTAGCGTGTTGTGCATGGCGTATTTTTTCTTCGGTTATGTGTTTTAAAATATCGCGAAGCGGCGCTAACCCTAAATAAGCGTTTTCTCTGGTTATCACTATATGGCGGCGTATATCAAAGTCCTGCTCAGTTATTTGCTTACTTACGGTATCGAGTAATTGGTTTTCGTCAACGACTAAGGGCTGCTTATCCATCAGTGCAGTAACGGGGCGTTTATCGTAAAGAGCATGCCCATAGGGCGCTGCAAAAACTTCTGTTAATTGATCTCTGTGAAGTAACCCTACTGGCTGGTTTTCAGTATTTAACACTGCAATGCTTATGAGTGATTTATCTTGCTCAAAGAGCTTATGCGCATCTTTACAGCGAGTGTCGCTGCTTATTGCAAGTTGCGTAATCGATAAGCGACCTATAGCCATAGATTGATCAAACAATGTGTTTGATTGCGTAAATGAAAGAGCTTTTAGTTGCTCTGAGCTGAAATCTTCACTTGGCTTTATGCTTGGCTTTTCGAGTAAAAACCCTTGTACATTACTAATGCCTAAGTTTTCTACAAATGTAAGCTCTTCTGGACGCTCGATGCCTTCAGCAATAACCTGAGTATTAGTAGCTCTGGCCAAAATAGTAATAGATTTCAAAAACTCTTTTTTAACTTCGCTTTCATCACAATGATCAATAAAATAGCGGTCAATTTTTACAAAATCAGGGCATAGTTCAGACCATTGCTTTAACCCTGAATACCCAGCGCCTAAATCATCTATTGCTATAGTAAAACCGAGCTCTCGGTAATGGGCTATCGTTTTTAATAACAAGAAGCCATCATCTACTTTTTCTTGCTCAGTAACCTCTATAACTACACGGTTAGCAGCTAAGCCAAATTGCTCTATTAGGTGCAATGTTTCCCCTTTAGGGTGGCAAGGGTCTAGTAGTGTTTTAGGGCTTACATTTAAAAATAATTTACCTTGTAGGTTAAGCCTTACAAAGTTTTCAATCGCTTTAGAGCGACATAGTAATTCAAGCTCCGAAATTAAACATTCCTCATGGGCAACTTTAAATAACGTATTAGGCATTTCTAACGGGCTATTTTTAGGTCCTCGACTAAGTGCTTCGTAACCTAAAATAACTTGATTACTAATATCAAAAATAGGCTGAAACAGCGTTGTTATTTCACCGCTTTTTAAAATGTACTCTAATACTTTGCGCTGAATCGTCACGTATTTGCCTTACAACTATTTTGATTGGAGCAATAAAGTACCAAGTGTGTATGACATTTTTATTGCGCAAAAAAATGCGCTCATAAAAAAACCGCTCATAAGAGCGGTTTTTATTAAGTACAAACCTAGTTACGGCATAGCGTCTTGGTCTGCGCCTTCTTTTTCAATTACTTCAGGTATTAAATCTTCTTTGCTTACGCCCATTGCTATAGCAACAGAGCTTGCAACATAAATCGAAGAATAAGTACCAATAAACACACCAAACAGTAATGCAGTTGCAAAACCATGAATGGTTTGTCCGCCCCATGCAAACAAGGCAATCAATACTAAAATAGTCGTGATTGATGTTACAAGTGTACGGTTAAGTGTTTGCGTAAGTGAAATATCAATAATTTCTATCGTATCGTCAATGCGTACCTTACGGAAGTTTTCACGTATACGGTCTGATACAACAATCGTATCATTGAGTGAATAACCAATTACCGCAAGAATTGCCGCTAATATAGTTAAATCAAACTCTAAACCTAATACCGAAAATAAACCCACAGTAATGATAACATCGTGTAGTAGTGCACCTACCGCACCTACTGCAAAGCGCCATTCAAAACGAAACGCAACGTAGATTAAGATACAAATAAGCGCAGTTAACATGGCAAGGCCACCCTGCTCTTTTAAGTCTTCACCTACACTTGGGCCTACAAATTCAATACGGCGCATTACTACGCTGTCGTCTGCTTTTTTAAGTGCATCGATTACTTGGTTACCAATTACTTCAGCTTTTACATCGCTACCGCGTGGTGCTAAGCGAACTAAAATTTCTTGGCTTGAACCAAATAGCTGCACTGATGCATCAGCAAAACCATTATCAGCTAGTGCATCACGTACTTTTTTAAGGTCAGCCGGTTGTGAAAAACCCACTTCTACCGCAGTACCGCCGGTAAAATCTAAACCAAAGTTTAGGCCTTTGATAAAAATTGATGCAAACGACGCTAAAATTAGTAACGTCGAGAAACCCATAGCCACTTTTCGAAGAGACATGAAACGAAGGGTTCTACTACCCAAACTTAAAATTTGCATGTCTGCTCCTTAAATCGAAAGTTTATCAATGCGTTTACCACCAACAAATAAGTTGATTACCGCACGGGTACCAACGATGGCTGTAAACATTGAAGTTAAAATACCAATCGCAAGTGTCACTGCAAAGCCCGCAATCGGACCAGTGCCCACTGCAAACAGTATAATGGCAGCAATTAGTGTCGTGATGTTGGCATCAAATATAGTGCTAAATGCGCTATCGTAACCAAAATGAATCGCTTGTTGAGGGCTACGGCCATCGGCCAGCTCTTCACGAATACGTTCAAAAATAAGTACGTTAGCATCAACCGCCATACCTACCGTTAATACAATACCGGCAATACCTGGTAGCGTAAGTGTAGCGCCCGGAATTAAAGACATAACACCTACAATTAGTACTAAGTTAGCCGCAAGCGCAAGGTTTGCAACCATACCAAAACCTTTGTAGTACACAAGCATAAACACAAGTACAAACGCAAAGCCAAGTGCAACCGCAGTCATACCCGCTTCAATATTTTCTTGTCCTAAGCTTGGACCTACTGTGCGCTCTTCAACAATTTGAATTGGCGCTACAAGTGCACCAGCACGAAGTAGTAAGCTTAAGTTATGTGCTTCTGCTGGGTTATCAATGCCGGTAATACGGAACGAGCGATCAAGACGGGCTTGAATCGTTGCTACGTTAATAACTTCTTCAACCTTAATAGGCGGAAGCGCTTTACCGTCTGCATCTTTTTTACCTGATGGCTTGTACTCAATAAATACCGTTGCCATACGCTTACCAATAGCACGCTTGGTAAAGGCATTCATTTTTGCCCCACCTTTGCTATCTAACGTAATACTTACTTGCGGACGTTGGTATTCATCAGCGCCAGATTGCGCGCCCGTAATATGGCTGCCCTCTAAAATAATACGCTTTTTAAGTACAACAGGGTAACCGTCGCGGCTCATGATCATTTCAGTACCCGCAGGGATACGACCTTGAGCAGCAGCGCTAATATCAGCGTTTTCGTCTACTTCACGAAATTCAAGTGTTGCTGTTGCGCCTAAAATTTCTTTAGCGCGTGCTGTGTCTTGAATACCAGGTAGTTGAACAATAATACGCTCAGCGCCTTGGCGTTGTACGTTAGGTTCTGCAACACCAATTTGGTTGATACGGTTACGAATAATCGTTTCATTTTGCTTGATAGCGTAGTCACGAATTTCTTTGAGTTTTTGCTCACTCATTGTCGCAAAAAATGCTTTATCGTTACTGCTGTCATCAATGTAGACATTTAGCGGGTAGCGAGTTTCTAAGAAGCTCTCTGCTGCATTTTTGTCTTCTTCAGTACGCATTTCTACACGCATACGATCGGAGCCTGCTACGCGGCGAACACTACGATAACGTAGTTTTTCTTCGCGCAGGTCACTGCGAAAATCTTGTTCCATTTGCTCAAGCTGGTTATCAACCGCTGTTGCCATGTCGATTTCCATGGTGAAATGTACGCCACCACTTAAATCAAGACCTAGCTTCATAGGGTTACCACCAACCGCTTTTAACCAAGCTGGTTGAGCAGGTGCCATATTAATAGCAGAAATGTAATCATCGCTCAGCGAATCACGTAGTAAGTCATGCGCTTTAAGTTGCTCTTCAACATTTTTTAAACGAACTAAAATTTGTCCATCTTCAAGTATTGTCGATTTAGCGGTTACATTATTTGTTTTAAGGATTGCGTTTACTTTGTCTACAACACTGAGATCGACATCAGCGCCTTTAGCACCTGAAACTTGTATGGCCGGATCACGACCATACAAGTTTGGAGAGGCATATAAAAGGCCAATGGCTACCACAGCTAAAACAAGTAAATACTTCCAAACTGGAAACTTGTTTAACACGGGGTCGTCCTTATTATTTTTATAGCGACTTCATTGTGCCTTTTGGCAATACTGCAGATACTGCAGATTTTTGTACTGTAACTTCTGCTTGCTCGTTTAAAGAGATAACGATGAAATCTTTCTCTTCAGAAATTTTCACAATTTTACCCACTAAACCGCCTTGGGTAAGTACTTCATCACCTTTAGCCATCATACTCATTAAGCTTTTGTGCTCTTTAACGCGCTTAGCTTGTGGGCGGTAGATTAAAAAGTAAAAAACCAAACCGAAAATAGCTAACATTATTAGCATTTCCCAACCACCGCCTGCCGCAGGTTGACCAGCTGCTGCGTGTGCATTTGAAATAAATAAACTCATGATACTTCCTCTTTAATTTTAAAGTTTAATTTTTTATATCTGCTAACTCTGGCACATCTTGGCCTCGGCGAGCATAAAAATCTTGTACAAATTCTTCTAATTTACCTTCGCTAATTGCATTACGTAAACCTTCCATAACACGTTGATAGTAACGTAAGTTATGAATTGTGTTTAGTCGCGCACCTAAAATTTCGTTACATTTATCAAGGTGATGCAAATAAGCTCGTGAATAGTTTTTACACGTATGGCAATCACACTCAGGGTCAAGTGGCCCTGTATCTGTTTTATGCACTGCGTTACGTATTTTTACTACACCCGTGGTAATAAATAAATGGCCGTTACGCGCATTACGTGTTGGCATAACACAGTCAAACATATCAATACCACGGCGAACCGACTCAACTAAGTCTTCTGGCTTGCCTACACCCATAAGGTAACGAGGCTTGTCTTCTGGCATTTTAAACGCACAATGATCAAGGATATTCATCATTTCGTTTTTAGGCTCACCTACTGATAGGCCACCTAATGCATAACCGTCAAAACCAATTTCTTCAAGGCCAGCTTGTGATTGTGCACGTAATTCTGGGTACATACCACCTTGGATAATACCAAATAAAGCAGATGGATTATCGCCATGCCCTTCTTTTGAACGCTTAGCCCAACGAAGAGATAACTCCATAGAATCTTTAGCTTCTTTTTCAGTTGCTGGGTATGGCGTACACTCGTCAAAAATCATAACGATGTCTGAGCCTAAGTCGCGCTGTACTTCCATCGACTTTTCAGGCGACATCATAATTTCATCACCATTTACTGGAGATTGAAATAAAACGCCTTCTTCAGTGATTTTGCGCATTGCGCCTAAGCTAAATACTTGAAAACCGCCTGAGTCAGTTAAAATTGGGAAGTCCCAATTCATAAAGTCGTGTAAATCACCATGTTGTTTAATGATCTCAGTACCTGGGCGAAGCATTAAATGAAAGGTATTACCTAAACATATTTGCGCACCAGTGGCTTTAACTTCATCTGGCGTCATACCTTTTACAGTACCGTAAGTACCAACAGGCATAAAAGCAGGTGTTTCTATTACACCACGGTCAAAAATTAAGCGGCCGCGGCGCGCTTTTCCGTCAGTACAATCTAATTCAAATTTCATATCATCCTCAATGTCGGAAAAACAGTCCAACAAGCTATAATTTAACCGCCTGATTCTACCCTTTTTGCCTCACTAATACTATTAGCTGCGATAAATTCAGTTTTGCCAATTGCCGCAAACAAAAACCCCAGCAACTAAGCTGGGGGTTTTAATATATTCGACTGAGTATTAAACAATATTTTGTTACTTACGTGTTAAAAACATCGCGTCGCCATAACTAAAAAAGCGGTACTGCTGCTCTATTGCAGTATTGTAAGCGCCCATAATATTGTCTTGGCCGCTAAATGCGCTGACTAACATTATAAGCGTTGATTCTGGTAAGTGAAAATTTGTGACCATGGCATCAACAACATTAAATTGATAACCAGGAAAAATAAATATATCGGTATCACCAAAATACGTATCTAACTTGCCGCCGTGAACTTTAGCAGCCGACTCTAATGAGCGAACTGAAGTTGTGCCTACCGCAATTACACGCCCACCATTTGCTTTAGTTTGCGCAACAGCTGCAACTACGTCATCAGGTACTTCTATGTATTCTGAGTGCATTACATGCTCATCAACACTATCAACTCGTACCGGCTGAAAAGTACCAGCGCCAACGTGTAGCGTAACAAAAGCCATATTTACGCCTTTATCTTTGAGTGCTGTCATTAACTTATCGTCAAAATGTAGACCTGCAGTTGGTGCTGCAACTGCACCTGGTTTTTCACCATAAACAGTTTGATAACGCTCACGGTCAGCATCGGTATCAGGTCGGTCAATATAAGGAGGCAGTGGCATATGGCCAATATCATTAAGTATATCTAACACGTTTTGGCTATGATCGAACTCAAGCTCAAATAAAGTATCGTGGCGTGCAACCATTATTGCCTTGGCTTTGCCTTCTAAAATAACTTCGTTACCGACCTTAAGCGACTTACTTGCCCGTACATGCGCAAGTACGCGATGCTCATCTAATACCCGCTCTACAAGTACTTCAACTTTTCCGCCTGAAGCTTTTTGACCAAACATACGTGCTGGAATAACGCGTGTATTGTTAAAGACCAATAAATCGCCTTCGTTTACTAAATCAAGTATATCGCTAAACACTTTATGTTCTAAAGTTCCGCTTGGGCCATCTAAAGTGAGTAGACGGCTGCTGGTTCTGTCCGCTTTAGGAAAACGAGCTATTAATTCATCAGGTAAGTCAAAGCTAAAGTCAGCCACGCGCATAATTAGTAATCCACATCATTTAAAATCGCGCCAAGTGTATATGTATCGGATATTAAGCTCAAGAAATCAGCCAAACTTATAATGTCTGTTTGCGTGTTTGCCATTAAATTCTCTTGTTCTTATGGTTAAATGTCACTATTCTTATTCGGCTAAATTATTATAAGTTATATTAGGGGTGTTCAACTCGTAGGGGTGTTCAACTCGTGCCAAACCAGCTTAAATTGCTAATATTAAACGCAAGTAGTGCTGAACGTCGCGCGATTAAGGGCACTTTAGATAGCTTAAATGTATTTACCTTTATTGATGCCCAAGACAGCCAACAAGCTTTAAAGCTTTTAAAACAACACCCTGTTGATATTATAATAACGGGCATTAATGTTGGTAAAATTGATGGCTGGCGCTTTTCTAGGATGATCCGCTCAGGATTATTAAAAACACCAAAAAACACACCAATCTTACTTATTCCGCCAATTTACTGTGAGCGGATTGCCGAAACAACAGCCCGAAGCTATGGGATAGATGCTGTACTACCGTTTGAGCACAAAGATATGCTCCCTCAAGTACTTGCGAATGTTTTATCTACTCACTTAGAAAAAAGTAGCCGGCTAAACTTATTATTATTAGAGCCACTTCAAAATACGGCAGACAAAATAAGTGAACAGTTAAAGTTAAACTTTGCTATCACTCACGTAACTTCAGCTAAAGCGGCACTTAACGCTTATAACCAACAGCAGTTTTCAATTGTGCTACTCGATGCCACTACATCAAGTGCAGAGAGCTCGAGTGTACTCGTTGAAGAAATCCTCCAGCACAATTCTAAACAAGCTATTGTTACAATTATAGAAAGTGACGATGCCGATTACGCTGAGCAGCTTTTGCTTTCGGGTGTTACCGACTTTATTAGAGCCCCTTACGATCCTTCATTTTTAAACAAAGTGTGTGACCACGCCGCACGACGTGAAGATTTTATGGTGAGTTATGCTGAATTTGCTTACAAAGTAGAACAATTAAGCGTGAGCGAAGTGCGTTACAAAGAGTTATTTTCAGCTCATCAGCGTATTTTATTGCACTTAAATACAGTTGTTTTAGAGCTCGATCAGCAAGGTAATATTCGTTTTATTAACCCCGCATGGGAAACATTAAGCGGTTTTGGTGTTAAATCATCACTACAAAACCCATTAAGCGCTTATTGTAATAACGAAGATAAAGGAAGGCTTGACTACACTATTAACGATATTTTACATGGTGGCGAGCAACAGCAACAAATAGAAGTAAAGTTAACCCACAAAAATGGCAATTTAATTTGGGTTGAATGCAGATTGCAGCTAATAAAAAATAGTCGTAACAACGCGACTATAACCGCAACTATCGACAATATACACGAACGAAAGCAAGCTGAGATTCAACTACGTCATTTAGCACACCATGACCCATTAACTGGTTTACATAATCGTTATTATTTTGATCAACAGCTTAATAAAATATGCCAAGATAAATACACCTATGATGGCATAGAGCATGCTGTTATTTATATTGACCTCGATCACTTTAAAATAATAAACGACAGTAAAGGCCATCATCAGGGCGATATAGTTTTAAAAGAAGTGGCGCAATTATTTAAAGCAAATATTGGCGACGATCACCTGGTATGCAGAATTGGTGGGGATGAATTTGCAGTCATACTTACCAATATGAATTTACTGGATGCACACCTTATTGCAGAAGGTGTGTGTAGTGCGATAGAAAAACATGCTTTTAAATCAGAAGATCAGATATACACTATTAGCTGCTCTATTGGTTTAACTCAAATCACGACACAAAATAACGACCCTAATGAGTGTTTAAAACAAGCCGATATTGCTTTGTATATTGCCAAAAACCTAGGGCGTAACTTAGTACATTGCTATTCAAAAGAAGATGCTCAAAACAATACACTACAAACAGGGCTTGAATGGGGCCACGAAATTCGCCAAGCACTACAGCAAGATAATATTGAACTACATTACCAACCTATTTGGGATTTTAAAGAGTGTAAAGTTGCTTATTTTGAAGCGCTTTTACGCTTAAAACTAAAAGGTGAACTCGTATACCCAAATCAGTTTATTCCCTCTTTAGAAATGCTTAACGACACATTTTTGATGGATCAATGCGTTATACGTAATGCTATTGCTTGTGTATCTAAGCACCCAGAGTTAAACCAAGTTGCTATTAATTTGTCAGCACAATCGTTCTTAGATGAACGCTTATTGCCATTAATTGAATCAAACCTTGAAAAGTATAACGTGCCTGCTTCGCGGATAATTTTTGAAATAACTGAATCTGCGAGTATCAATAACCTAAAGGCCACTCGTAAAATGATTGAGAAGCTTAATAGCTTAGGCTGTCATTTTTCTATCGATGATTTTGGAACTGGATTTAGTACATTTAATTATTTAAAACAGCTACCAGCACAGCATGTGAAAATTGACGGCTCATTTGTAAGTGATATGCTCAATGACCCTATAGATTTAGCGTTAGTAAAAGCAATAAATGATATTAGTCGGTCTCTCGATAAGCGCTCTGTAGCTGAGTACGTTGAAAACGAAGAGATATTTTTTGCACTAAAAGAAATTGGTGTTGATTATGGGCAAGGCTACTTTATTGCACGTCCAATACCTGTTGAAAAAGTAAAAGATGAACTCGAAAAAATTTCTAAAAATAAAACGTTTTACCAACAACAAGCTAGCCCAAAATAAACAAAATTAAACAATTTTAATCATTTTATTACTACCAATATTACCTTTCTTGCCTATACTTTCAGCATCAAATAAAAAATGTCGTGCCTTTTTATGTATTTCACTTTAAAAACATGACATTACCTTTTGGCGGCGTAGTACCGATATTTATAGTGGGTTTCAAAGCTATTTAAGCTTTTAAGGAAGAAGGTATGACACAACTAGTTATGTTATTACTGATTATACATTTTGCAATCGCGTATCAGTGTTACCGCTACGCGAATATTAAAGGCTACCCAGTTAAGGTTTTTACTGTATTAGGCTGTGTGCCTTACTTTAACTTGGTGGTATGGATTTATTTATTATTTTTACCTGAACTTGAGCCTTTTGAAAGCCATCTTCAAAATCAAAAGCAGCCTTTGTAGGCTGCTTTAGTTCACTTATTATTCTGCTTTAGAAAAATCTAAACTACATTGACGCTTTAAAAACACCTCAAGCTGTTGACTAAATAGCCTAAAGTCTCGAATTCGGCCCGTAGTTTTACGCCACAAGATACCAATATCTCTATATGCATCACTTTGTGATGGTGTAGCCACCATATTTTTATTATCTAAAATACCCGCATTAATCGCCATCTGTGGTAAAAAAGTCACCCCGAGCTGATGCTCAACCATGCTTAATAGAGTATGTAAGCTTGCAGCTTCAAATGGGTTAATACAACTGGCACGGTTTAAGTGACATGCACTAAGCGCATGGCCCGTCATGCAGTGCTCGCGCTCTAATAAGAATACGCTAGCCTCTGGTAATAGATTAAAGTCGACTACGCCCTTTGCAGCGCTGTAATCCTTATGGTGCACTAAACTAAACTGATCTTTTGCCAATACTTGTGTATGAAATTTATCTGTTTCGTACGGCAGTGCAAGTAGCGCTAAATCAATATGCCCATGTTCAAGTTTATCCAGTAGCTTGTCACTCGTATCTTCAATTAATACCAGCTCTAAATCACAAAAGGTTTCTTTACAAAAATGATAAAGCGGAGCCGCTATAAAGCTTGCAATTGTAGGTATAACACCCACAGTCAGCTTACCACTTAGTGGTGTTAAAAAGCTTTTTGTAAGCTCTTTTAAACTAATTGTATCGTTAATTATTTTACGAGAACGCTCAACAACTTCTTCACCAATACTGGTAAACATCAGGCTGCGATTTTCACGCTCAATTAGCTGACAGCCTAGTGTTTCTTCAAGATTTTGAATAGCGCTACTTAAAGTAGATTGTCCTATAAAGCAGGCACTAGCGGCTCTGCCAAAGTGCTGATGTTGATGAACAGCTAATAAATACTGTAGTTGTTTAATACTTGGAAGGTTAGTCATTTTTTCTTTCCACAAATAAAAAGACCCCAACACCTAGGGCATTGAGATCTTTTCAAGCTAAAAGTCTTTGAGTACTTTTTTATTAAACCCCAAATGCGGTTCTTAGTACGTAGAAAATAACAATAGCAAGGGCAGCGCCAACTGGCAATGTAATTACCCAAGAAACTACAATGTTTCTGATAACACCCATGTTAAGCGCGCCAATTCCACGTGCCATACCTACACCTAATACCGCACCCACTAAGGTTTGAGTAGTAGAGATTGGCATACCAGTACCTGAGGCAATAACAACGGTAGAAGCAGCAGCTAGTTCAGCAGCAAAACCACGGCTAGGTGTTAAATGTGTAATACCTTCACCAATTGTTTTAATTACTTTTTTGCCTAAAATAGCAAGACCAGCAACAATACCAAAACCACCTAGAGGTAGAATCCACCAAGCAATAGCTGCTTTTTTAGCAATTTCACCATTGTTTTCAACAATGTTTACAACAGCTGCTAGTGGACCAATTGCATTAGCAACATCATTAGAACCATGTGCAAATGCCATACAACATGCTGTAAGTACCATAAGAACAGCAAATACTTTTTCAACATTGTTGAACTGCATTTGTTTATCTGCTTTTGGATCAATATTTAAGCGAGATATGGCAATTTTACCAATCACAGCAACAACTATTGCAACACCGACTGACAGTGCATAGCCTTCAGCTGAGCCTAGGTCTATACCAACGTGCTTTAAGCCCTTTTTAATTGTAACCAATGCCATGATAAAACCTGCTAAGCCCATATAAAGAGGGACATAACGTTTAGCATTTTTTAGTGGTGCATCTGTATTAAAAATAAGTTTTTGTGCACTCATGAATATTAAGTATGCAATAAAGCCTGATATGGCAGGTGTTATAATCCAACTACCTACGATACCACCTACTTTATCCCATTGAATCGCCTCAGTACCTACTGCAACTAACGCAAAACCAATGATTGCACCAATGATTGAGTGAGTTGTAGATACAGGCCAACCTAAGAACGAGGCCATTAATAACCAAGCACCGGCTGCAAATAAAGACGAAATCATACCCAGAACCATTAATTCCGGAATATCTGCAAATGGTGCTGCATCAATAATTCCTTTACGAATTGTTGATGTAACCTCACCACCTGCTAAATAGGCGCCTGCAAATTCAAAAATCATCGCTATAAAAATAGCTTGTTTGATTGTTAGCGCTTTTGAACCTACAGATGTACCCATGGCGTTCGCTACGTCGTTCGCGCCAATACCATAAGCCATAAAAAAGCCGACTGCTGCGGCAATTAAAATTAATACCGTGCCGTAAGATGCAATGATATCCATTGTAAAACCTTAATCTTTCGTGTTTGAACTGATTTTAAATTAACGAGCTAACATCAGCTCAAGACGTGATCCTACGCGCTCTGCAATATCTGCAAGCTCGCCAACCCATTCAATGATTTTGTACAAAAACATCACATCAATTGGGTTTAACTCACCTTCTACATCACGTAGCTGGCGGCGTACTTTTATCTGCATTTCGTCCGTGTCTTGTTCTATGGCATCCAATTCAACTAACATTTTTTCTACTAAGGTGACTTCTCGACCTTTAAAACCCGTTTCTAGCAATTCTTCTAATTCGTTAATTGCTTTAGATGCTTGTTTAGTCGCATCTACACAACGGGTTAAGTAAGCTAAGAAATCAGCTTGCATAACTTTTGGGATGGTCATTTCACGACCAATCACTCGTCCTGCAATATCTTTTGCTTTATTGGCAATTTTATCTTGTTGAGTTACTAATTCGAGAAGATCTGTACGCTCTACCGGCATGAATAAACCACGTGGCAATTGTAAGCGTATATCTCTTTTCATATCATCAGCTTCACGTTCTAAATTGCGAATAGTGATGCGAAGCTCTTCAGCTTGTACCCACTCTTCTTTAAATACGTGATTAAAAAAAGGTATCAAGGCTTTACTTGCTTGATGAACCTTCTTGATGTGTTCTTCCATTGGTTTGATAGGAGATTTTGCAAATACTCCTAAAAACGCGTTTGTAGGCATAACTGACCCTTTAATCAAATTGATATGCTTTGCAGCATGAATTTTACAGTATTAACCAAGATTGTGAACGCTTTTTATTACTTCACTAAGGCTTACAATGCACAAAGCGGCACTAAGCCGCTTTAATAAAAAAGAAAAATAGGTAAAAAATTATAGCGATTTTTCTATATCTTCTTGAGATGTATGACGAATATCTTTGCCATTTACAAAATAAATAATGTATTCCGCAATATTTTGACAGCGATCACCTATGCGCTCTAATGAACGAACAGACCAAACTAAGTCCATAATTTTAGGGATTGAGCGTGGATCTTCCATCATATAAGTCATTATTTGACGTGTGATAGCTTCATATTCACGGTCAACTTTTGCATCTTCTTTATGTACTTGAAATGCGCGCTGCACATCCATACGTGCAAATGCGTCTAGTACATCATGTAACATCTTTAGAACTTGGCGGCCCATATTCTCAATATTTACTAACAAGTCTTGTTGATCTTTAGTAAATGAGTCTAGTGCAACTTTAGCAATTCGCTCAGCTTCATCGCCAATACGTTCTAAATCTGCAATAGTTTTTGCAATTGCAATCACTAAACGTAAGTCACTTGCTGCAGGCTGACGACGAGCAATGATACGCGTACATTCTTCATCAATGCTGACTTCCATTGCATTTACTTTGTAATCGTTCTGACGTACCTTTTGAGCAAGCTCAGCATCGTTACGACTCACCGCATCAAGCGCGCTATTTAATTGCTGCTCAACTAAGCCACCCATACTCAATACATGGTTACGTACATTTTCTAGTTCTTGGTTAAAGCGCCCAGAAATATGCTTATTAATATTATGTTCCATAGTTACCTTCTCTCTTAATCTTGTACAACACGCTATAACGGGCTAATTAACCGTAACGACCGGTAATGTAATCTTCAGTCTTTTTCTTCGTTGGTGTAGTAAATAAGGTATTTGTGTCTGAGTATTCAATCAATTCGCCCATATACATAAAGGCTGTTTGATCAGATACACGCGCTGCTTGTTGCATGTTGTGTGTAACAATAACAACGGTAAATTTGTTTTTTAAATCGTTTATTAGCTCTTCGATTACCAAAGTAGAAATAGGGTCGAGTGCTGATGTTGGTTCATCAAGTAAAAGTACCTCAGGCTCAATTGCAATTGAGCGAGCTATAACTAAACGTTGTTGCTGACCACCCGATAAGCCAAACGCGCTATCGTGCAATCTATCTTTTACTTCATCCCACAAAGCAGCACCACGAAGTGATTGCTCTACTACTTCATCTAATTTACGTTTCTCTTTAATGCCTTGTAAGCGCAGGCCATAAACTACATTTTCATAAATTGATTTAGGAAATGGATTAGGGCGCTGAAACACCATGCCTACATTACGACGAAGTGCTGCTACATCTACGCTCTTATCGTAAATATTTTGACCATGGAGTAATATTTCACCTTCAATACGGCAAATATCAACCAAATCATTCATGCGATTAATACAACGCAGTAATGTTGATTTACCACACCCAGACGGCCCGATAAACGCAGTTACTTGGCCTTTAGGAATGTTCATATTAACTTTATTAAGCGCCTGCTTATCACCGTAGTAAAGATCGAGGTCTTTAATCTCTAGCGCTTTTTGATCATCCGTTAAATTTTCTAGGTCTAACTTTTGACCAATATTAGCTTGGTTTACTTGTGGAGCGACTGTAATCATTTTTGTTACCTATAAAATCTTTACTAATTAGTGTTCAAGCGATCTGAATTTTTCACGTAAATGGTTACGTATACCAATGGCCGTTATGTTTAGGGTAATAATCACCGACACCAATAAAAAGGCAGTGGCGTATACCAGCGGACGTGCCGCTTCAACATTAGGGCTTTGGAAGCCAACATCGTATATATGAAAGCCTAAGTGCATGAACTTTCTATCTAAGTGAAAATACGGGAAGTTACCATCAAGTGGTAATGTAGGGGCCATTTTTACAACGCCTACTAACATTAATGGTGCAACTTCACCTGCAGCACGCGCAACTGCCAGTATTAAACCAGTCATAATTGCAGGGCTTGCCATTGGAATAATTATGCGCCATAACGTTTCAACCTTTGTTGCGCCAAGCGCTAGTGAACCGTCACGTACGGTACTTGGAATACGAGATAAGCCTTCCTCAGTCGATACAATAACAACTGGCAAAGTTAATATAGCAAGCGTTAACGCCGACCACATTACACCTGGCGTACCAAATACTGGCGTTGGTGCCGCTTCAGGGTAAAATAATTGGTCTAAGCTACCACCTAACATGTATACAAAAAAGCCGAGGCCAAACACACCGTACACAATTGAAGGCACACCGGCCAAGTTAATCACCGCAATACGAATCATCTTAGTGACTGCATTTTTAGCGGCATACTCGTGTAAGTAAATTGCAGCAACAACACCAAACGGCGTCACTATTACAGCCATCAGCATAACCATAAACACAGTACCAAATATAGCAGGGAAAACACCGCCCTCTGTATTTGCTTCACGTGGGTCATCAGATACAAACTTACCTAGCTGCACAAAGTAGTGCCCTAGCTTTGCAAAAAAGCCCATATCATTTGGAAACCAAACATCAAGTACTTGATACATTGGAATCGTAACTACTTCACCGCGCATATCTTTTACAGTTACGTGGTCACGTTTAGCTTGTTTACGTAGTGCAAATAAATCTTTTTCAAGTACACCATACTGCGCACGTAATTCAGCACGCTCTTGAGCAAGCTCAGCAACACGTTCATCAGTGAGTGCGTTATCTAGTAAGTAGCCCTTTTCTTTTAAACGAAGACGCTCAAGCTCATAGTTAATATGCCCAATGTCACCATTTTGTAAATCAAGTGCTTCGTCGTTTAAATCCACGGCACGCTCTACAAGTTCATGTAGAGCTTCAATTTTATCGCCTTCGACTGGTTTACCATCTTTAATTACACTTTCAACATAACCATAAAAATTACCGTTTTTACTACGCTCAAATACAGCAAGCGTTGCAGGCGTTGTTTTATTTTTAATGTCGGTTTCTAATATCCAACGAAAGTCTAAATCTACATACTCACGATTACCTGTTTTAATAAGTAAGCGCTCTATTTCTTCTTTTTCAAATCCGCTAACGTCAATACCTGTCGCGGCTAAACGCGTTTTTGGTACTAATTCACGGTCATAAACTTCGCCAATAACGGTTTGTTTTGAAATTGACCCTTCAAGTTCAAACTGCACAACTTCTGAAGGCCAGAAAAAACTTAATCCTTTCCAGGCTATCATTGCTAATAAGCCTAGAACTGAAATTAAACTGATGCTCACTGCACCACCGGTCATCCAAATCCAAGGAGAACCAGACTTAAACCACTGCTTTACCATGTCATGTCTCTCCGCTTACATTGAGCTATATTTTTCACGCAGTTGCTGGCGAACAAACTCAGCGACTGTGTTAAAAATGAATGTGAATATGAATAGTACAAAGGCCGCTAAGAACAATATTCTGTAATGCGAACTACCTACTTCTGACTCAGGCATTTCAACTGCAATATTTGCTGCAAGCGTACGCATACCTTGGAAGATGCTCCAATCCATAATAGGTGTATTACCCGTTGCCATAAGTACAATCATGGTTTCGCCAACGGCGCGGCCAAGTCCCATCATTACCGCAGAGAAAATACCAGGGCTTGCTGTTAGTAATACAACACGTATTAGTGTTTGCCACTGCGTTGCACCTAATGCTAATGAGCCATTTGATAAATGCTTTGGAACACTAAATACGGCGTCTTCTGCAATTGAGAATATAGTTGGAATAACTGCAAACCCCATCGCAATACCTACAACCAGCGAGTTACGTTGATCGAATGTCATACCTAGCTCATTTGTTAAGTACTGACGTACATTGCCGTCAAACATCCAAAGCTCAACAAATTCACTCATCGCAAACGAAAACCAGCCAATAAGTAAAACGACCGGAATAAGGATAATTGAATGAGATCCTTCAGGAATTCGATGACGGATTTTGGTTGGTAATTTAGTCCAAGCTAAACCTGTCGCTAACATACCTAAAGGTAATAATATGAGTAACCCAACAATTGCAGGTAAGTGCTCTTCTATCAAAGGAGCTAACCAAAGACCGGCTAAAAAACCTAAAATAACGGTTGGTAATGCTTCCATTATTTCAACAGTAGGCTTAACTACCTTACGTAATTTACTCGACATAAAGTATGCCGTGTAAATTGCCGCCGAAAGCGCAATAGGCACTGCAAATAACATCGCATAAAGGGCTGCTTTTAATGTACCAAACGAAATTGGCACTAATGAAAACTTAGATTCAAAGTCATCACTGGCTGATGTTGACTGCCATATATAACCTGGCTCTGGGTAACCTTCGTACCACACTTCTTGCCAAAGCGCTGACCAAGTGACTTCTGGATGCTCGTTATGTATTTCTAATACTGTTAGTTTGTTATCCGCCAAAATTAATGCAGCATTTGAACGCGGTGAAATTGCAAAGTTTTGTATTGCGCCTTCACTTACTTTACCTTGCCATAATTTTGCTTCGCTTGTTGTGTAGTACACCCCAAGCTCACCGTTACTGCTGGTCGTAAAAAAAGTACGACGGTAGAACTCTGTAAATACATTTAATTTACTTTGCTTAGTCGTTTCAAATGAACGTATTTTTTCATATTCGCGGCCAGTGTCAGTGTTAACTTCAAACCACTGCGAAACTTCGCCGTTATCATTGGCAAGCATTAATGAGTTTGCACCTGCTAGTAATTGTGCAGATACAATATTGGCATTTTCTTCGTTAGCTGAAAGTAGCTGAATTTGCTCTACATCACTTGGGTCACGTGTATCGTATACGTAAACTTGATTAGCAGAACGTACAAAAGTACGGGTTGTATCTGGCGACATTAATAGCTCATCTACACGCCCTTCAACATCTAGCTCTGTGCGCTCAACAACCCACTCAACTTCGCCAGTAAACATATTCTCTTCAGCAACAAAACTGCTAAACAGCACCCGTTTGTCTTCTGTAAGTGCGACAACAGCTGTTCTGTCTTCATAGTGGCTAAATGCAAAGCGTTTAATAGCTGAGCCTTGTTCATCTACTTCCAAAGCCATTTCCCCAAGAGGAAAGTCTAAACGAGGCGTTAATTTACGCTCATTATTAGGAAAGGTGACCAAAAATTTAGGTGCTACGACCATTACAGTGCCATCTTTTAAACCAAACGCATAATACCCTTGAAAAGGCGCGCTAGTTGCAAAGCTTGTTGCATCACTTGGTAGCTCGGCGTTTAATGTTTTAAGCTTTTTACCAAAGCTGCCATCTTGCACACTGTAAAAATCAACCTGACCTTGCTGACTGAGTAAATAAGCAACTTCAGTTTGCTCTTCTACACCTAGGCCTGCTATTTGCTGCGAATTAGCGACCTGAAAGCTATCGCGTTTTTCTACTTTTGCTGATTCAAAAATTGGCTGTACTACATAAAGAAGGTAAAAGAATATTAATAGCAGTGCTACCAATACCATTATCCCACCTGCGGTTATACCAAATTTGGCAAACCGATCTTTAAATAGACGGCTTCGATCCGTATTAAAAGTCGGTTTATTCGGATTTGAAGTCATCAAAACACCCTTAAATCTTAACGTTCTATAAATTATATTTCATCAAGATGACAGTAATGTTACAGCAGTAATAATAAGCACGTTAAAACGGTTTTAAATAAAACTAGCGAAGAAAATCGCTAAATAAGTCTCATATAGATGATTTTTAAGTGAACTAAATTATAAAATAATTGGACAAAGCATTTATCGAGGTCAATACTAAAAGAGTACTTACTAAATAAGAATGACTATTAATACCGCGTATAGTCAACACAACCACATTCAATTTTATTATTTTAAAATCAACGGTTTATAAAAGTGCAACAACACACAATTTAGATTAGACAATACACTTAATGCCTATGCATTTACTTTCTTTGGGCTTAAAAAGAGAATTATTTATGAAGCAGTTGGTTATAACTATTTTAGGGCAAGATCGCCCTGGTTTAGTAGAGAGTATCTCATCCGTCGTGTTACAAAATCATGGCAACTGGCTAAGCAGTAACTTAAGCCATTTATTAGGTCATTTTGCAGGTATTATTCAACTTGAAGTTGCTGAGGAACACTTTCAATCATTACAAAGCGCTTTAAATAAGTTACCTAAGTTAGACGTTCGAATTGAAACCGGAAACACAGAAATTGAACCATCAACATTAGAACAAATCAATCTGGTTATAACAGGTAACGATCGCCCAGGTATTGTTCAAGAGTTGGCGAGTGTAATACGCCACAAAGGCGCTAACATTACTCATTTAAATTCAAGGCAGCAAAGTGCGCCTAATTGGGGGGTGCCTATTTTTAGCGCTGTTGCTACCGTTACTTTACCCAATGGTATGAATAAAGATGAAGTCATTGAAGCATTGGAATCAATAACAAGTGATTTAATTGTAGATACAGAAGAAGTTTGATCTCCCTAGGTGCGTGCCACACTGTTGACACGCATATTATTTTAGCCAGTTTATCAAAGCCCTCTGCGGGTTATTTAACGCAGACATAAAATAAGCCGATGCAAGCATCGGCTATTTTGAATAGTTATCTTATAAAGCTACATATCCATATGACGATTCGTACTTTGCATCATTTGCTTTATACCTTGCTTTTCCAGCTCTAGTATTTGTTGCAGCTTTTCTTGGCCACTTTGAGTTTCAGCGCGCTCAAGTAAGTATTCATATAATTCAATTACCTTTTGATGCTGCTCTGATAAATAAGCTTGAATAACTTTCTCATCAAATTGCTGGTCTTTACTAATGTCTTCGAAAGTAATTAGCTCAGGATTTTTAGCAAAGTATTCATAACAGTACGTATCGAGCGTATTTATTTCGGTTATCGCTTTAAACCCGACTAAATCTTCAGCGAGTTTTTTTTCGTAATTTAGGTAGTAGTCCACCAGCATTGCATTATGTTCATCGAGTAAATCCTTTACGCTATGAAAATTAGCCGCCATTTGCGTATGAAACAAAACGGTCCAATCGTATACCTCTTTAATTGTTTTAACTTGCATGTGCATTCCTTACTTAGTTGACTGTATAGGTACTACACTGCGTAAAGCGTGCCAATTAAAAAACCATTTAAAAACAGAAGGTTAATTTTAAAATGGATATTAGTTAGCAATTTAATAGAATAACTTACAAATTATAGGTAATTTTTATAGAGCAATGCGTGGGTAGTAACCGCACTGCTCTATCGTCTTGTTGCTTTATATTATTTAAGTCCTTGTTTGCGCCACAGTAGGTAAACCGCAGGAATAACAAGTAAGGTGAGTACAATTGCACTGCCCATACCGCCAACCATAGGCGCAGCTATTCGACTCATTACTTCGCTTCCGGTGCCTGTGCCATACAGCACAGGTAGCAAGCCAATAATAATTGTCGCGACAGTCATCATAACCGGGCGTACTCGAAGCCCTGCACCTTCAATAATAGCTTGCTGTAATTGCACTAAACTAAGTGGCTTATCTGCCTGCTCTGCTTCGATGCATTTTTCTTGATAGGCTTGGTTTAAATACACCAACATAATGACCCCAATTTCTACCGCTACCCCAGCTAAGGCAATAAAGCCCACACCTACTGCAACTGAAAAGTTAAAGCCCTCTAAATACATTAGCCATACGCCACCAATCATTGCCAGTGGCAACGTGGCCATAATAATAGTGACCTCAGCAAAGCTTCTAAAATTAAGGTAAAGCAATACAATAATAATCGCTAATGTAAGTGGTAATACATAAGTCAGTTTGTCTTTAGCGCGCTGCATGTATTCATACTGCCCAGCCCACGTAATTGAGTAGCCAGCAGGTAGTATTAGGTCTTTATCGAGCACTTGCTGAGCGTGCTCAACGTAAGTACCAATATCAACGCCATCTATATCAATAAAACTCCAACCGTTTAAACGTGCATTTTCGCTTTTTATACCAGGCGGTCCATCTTCAATAAATACATCGGCTACATCACCAAGTGCTATACGCTGCCCTGTAGGCGTTACAATGGGTAACAACATTAGCTCTTCTGGCGAGTCTCTGTATGCTTGCGGGTAACGCAAATTAACTGGGTAGCGCTCTTGCCCTTCTACGGTTTGAGTTACGTTTGTACCACCAATTGCAGTAGATACAACTTGCTGTATGTCGCTAATATTTAAGCTATAGCGCGCGGCTTTTTCACGATTTATATCTACTTTTATATAACGTCCACCGGCTACTCGCTCTGAGTAAACCGATGCAGTGCCTTGCACATCTTTTAATAACACTTCTATTTGTTGACCAATTTTTTGAATTTCACTCAACTTTGGTCCCGCAACTTTAATACCCACAGGGGTTTTAATACCGGTCGCGAGCATATCAATACGTGTTTTAATTGGCATTACCCACGCGTTCGTCAACCCCGGAAACTTAACCAAACCGTCGAGTTCTTTTTTAAGTTTTTCAAGAGTCATACCCTCGCGCCATTCGTTTTTTGGTTTTAACTGAATAAACGTCTCTATCATTGTAAGCGGCGCAGGATCTGTTGCTGTTTCTGCTCGCCCAACTTTACCAAATACTGTTTTAACCTCGGGCACTGTGGCAATTAACTTGTCGGTTTGCTGTAGTATTTCGCGCGCTTTACCTACCGATAAACTAGGATACGTTGTGGGCATATACATTAAATCGCCCTCATCAAGTGGCGGAATAAATTCACTGCCTATTTTGTTTACCGGGTAAAAGCCAAAAACAGAAACAACCACCGCGAGTACCAATGTCATTTTTGGAAATTTAAGCACCCAGTTAAGTAGTGGGCGATACGCTGCGACGAGTAATCGGTTAACTGGATTTTTTTGCTCCGAAATAACTTTACCTCTAATAAAGTAACCCATTAATACCGGCACCAAGGTAATCGCAAGCCCAGCAGACGCTGCCATAGCATAGGTTTTAGTGTAAGCCAGTGGCGCAAACATACGTCCTTCTTGCGCTTCTAAAATAAATACCGGCATAAAGCTGACGGTAATAATTAATAAACTAAAAAATAATGCAGGACCCACTTCACTCGCCGATTTAGCCACAACTTCCCAGCGGTTTTCGTTGGTAAGGGGCGTTTTTTCCATATGTTTGTGCATATTTTCAATCATGACGATAGCGCCGTCGGTCATTGCACCTATCGCTATTGCAATTCCTCCTAAAGACATAATGTTGGCGTTAATCCCCTGCCAATACATAATTATAAATGCCGTTAAAATGCCAAGCGGTAACGTAATAATCGCCACCAATGATGAGCGCACATGAAACAAAAACACCACACACACTAAAGCAACTACAATCAGCTCTTCAATTAGCTTACTTGTTAGATTATCTACCGCGTTATTTATTAAGTTGGAGCGATCGTACACAGGGATTATTTCAACGCCCTTTGGTAATCCCTTTTTAAGTGATTCTAATTTTGCTTTTACCAGCTCAATAGTTTTTTGTGCATTTTCGCCATAGCGCATAATAACGATGCCGCCGGTCACTTCGCCTTCGCCAT
>NZ_AUTI01000344.1:0-24954 GCF_000497995.1 Pseudoalteromonas sp. TB25 | reverse complement strand
CGTCTAGCAAAGTGCACCTGCCAGTAATTCGTCAAACCGATTAAGCTATTTCTTAATTTCAATTAGGAGATAGCCATGAGAAAAACACGTAGCCTTGAGCAGTGGCGTAACATTATCGAAGAACAACAAGCCAGCGATTTAACTATTACTGAGTTTTGCCAGCAACATGCCTTATCTAAAACAAGCTTTTATGCGGCACGAAGTAAGCTTAATACTGAATCCAGTCGTTTTGTTCAAGCAAAAGTCACTAAACACGTCGCCCCCACTGAACAGCAACTGCCGATCATGCTTACTATCGGCAGCGTGAAAATTAGCTTCCCACCCACAATGCCTGTCGCTTATTTGAGTCAATTGTTGCGTGAGCTTGCCTTATGAAAATGTTTGTTGAACCCGCGCGTATTTACTTGCATCGTGACGCCGTGGATTTTCGAAAGTCCATTGATGGTCTGGTCGCACTCGTTGAAAGCGAGCTTGAACGTGACGCTTACACTGGCGCATTATTTTTGTTCTGCAATAAATCGAAAGATAAACTCAAGCTGGTTTACTGGGATAAAACGGGGTTTGCTTTGTGGTACAAGCGTTTAGAAAAACAAAAGTTCAAATGGCCAAGTAAAGTCAGTTTGCAAGAATTTGAACTCAGTCCTGGGCAATTGGATTGGTTGTTGTCGGGATATGATGTGCTTGGTCATGAAGAATTGCAGTATCAATCGATCATATTGACAGTAAATGATCGTTGCCACACCGCCTGCTTTATCTTTGCGTCAAACAAGAAAACAACGTCAAATTCTGTTAAATTGCGAACATGAAAATTGATGCACACTTACTTCCTGACGACCTAGAACAACTCAAGCGCATGGTGCTTGAGTTGTTCTAGGTCGTTGCTGAAAAAGATGCGCAAATTCACGAATTACTGCAAGCTTATAACGCGAAGCTTGCCAAAGAGTACGCGAAGAAATCTGAAAAGATGCCCGGTGCTGGAGAGCGCTTCAATGAAGCAGAAAACATTCTTGATGAACATGATAAAGCGCTATTGGCCACATCGCCCTTAGTAAAGAAAGAAAAAGCCAAACCGAAACGCCGGCCACTGCCAGCACAGTTACCACGAGTCGAGGTGGTTGTTGACCTTGATGAGGATGAAAAAGTGTGTGATTGCTGTCAAAGCCCACTTCACAAAATGGGTGAAAGCAGCAGTGAAACACTCGAATTTGTGCCAGCGCATATCAAGGTTGTCAAAACTATTCGCCCTAAATATACGTGCCGTCACTGTGAGCGTGAAGGGATTGAAAGTGTAGTGAAAACGGCAAAAATGCCCGCAACACCTATTCCAAAAAGTATCGCCACGCCCAGTTTACTGAGCCAAATAATCATGTGTAAATACCAGTTTGGCTTGCCGCTTTATCGCCAAGAAACGTTATTTTCTGATATCGGTATTGAGTTGAGCAGGCAAACCATGTCGAGCTGGATGTTACGCTGTGCTGAATTGTTGTCACCGCTCTATCAGCGTTTAAAAGAAATCTTGTTATCTCAAGCAGTTATTCATGGCGATGAAACCTCGTTAAACGTTATTAACGCAGAGAAAGCGACCAGCTATATGTGGCTGTACTGTTGTGGCGATGATAAGCCGGGTAAAGACACTAATATTGTCCTGTTTGATTATCATAATAGTCGCGCGGCCCACTGTGTAGTTGGTTTTCTTGACGGTTATCAAGGCTACATGCACGTTGACGGCTACAAAGCATACGAGCAAACGAAGGCAACACTGGTTGCGTGCTTAGCTCATATACGCCGTAAGTTCATCGAGGCCAAAGGCAATAATAAAAAAACCGTTAAAGCGGATGTAGCACTTAACCTTATTCGCAAACTCTATGGTATTGAGCAAGCCATCAAAGGTAAATCGGTCAGTGAAAAATTCACCGTTAGGCAGCAAAAAGCCAAACCAATCGTTGATGAATTGTATCAATGGTTACTCAAACACAAAGATAAAATCCCTCCCCAAATGGCGCTAGGGAAAGCAATTACCTATGCGATAAACCAGTTTGAGAAATTCAGGCGTTACCTCGATGATGGCAGGCTCAGTATTGATAATAACCNATGGCTGTTCTCAAATACCAGTAATGGCGCGCATGCCAGCGCCATACTCTATAGTCTTGTTGAAACCGCAAAGGCAAATGATCTTGTAGTGCATGACTACATCTCAACGTGCTTGCAACATATTGCAGAGCAGCCAAGTAACCTTGAGCCACTGCTACCTTGGAATATTAAGCAAGGCTAGGTGTCGTTAGCTATACGCTTACGTAGCAGCAGGTAAATCATTCAGAGAAATAGCGAAGTACCTAAATTGCTCTTCTTAGACTACGAAACACCTGTGAAACGATTTAATCAGTGTACTGAATCGAGTGCTTTAACTCACAACACTTAGTTAAACTTCGCCAAAATGCTGAGAGCAAACATTGAGTTATTAATTTTAATAATTAGCTTTTAGCTAAATTAAAAAAAACTTTAAAGCTGGTAGTTTGATTATTTGAACTGACCTCTACATCACCACTGTTTGCTTGCGCTAGAGCTTTAACTATTGCAAGCCCTAAACCGGCTCCATCACTATGGCGTTGCCGAGACTTATCTGGTCGATAAAAGCGGTCAAATAAATAAGGTAAATGTGCAGAAGGTATTTTCTCGCCGGTATTACTCACACAGATACATACTTTTTCAACAGATGTTATTTCACTACTTACCGTAATTGATGACCCCTTCGGTGCATATCTTATAGCATTCGATAACAGGTTTGATAACAATTGACGAAAATGTAGTTTATCACAATAAAAACTGATGTTTTCACCTGCTTTATTAAGTATCAGCGATGATTCTTCAGCTAAAGCATCAAAATATTCAAACAGCGCTTCAATTTCTTCATGGCTGGATAAAATGTCTTGGGTTGGTTTAATTAGGCCGTTTTGGGTTTTTGCCAGCCAAAGCATGTCACTAACCATCTTAGTTAGTCGTTCCAACTCTTCTAGATTAGAAAATAATAACTCTTGGTACTCTTCGGATTGCCTTTTTTTAGATAGGCCAACCTGCGTTTGAGTTATTATATTGGTAAGAGGTGTGCGTAGTTCATGAGCAATATCACTAGAAAAATTTGATAGCCGGATAAATTCACCTTGAAGCCTGTCTAGCATTAAATTGAAAGATTGCACCATATTAACAAGCTCAATAGGCACTTTATTTTCATCAGGCCTTACATCCATTTTATTAGTTTGGATATCATGCATTTTCTGACTTACACCTCGTAAAGGGTTTAATCCTTGATGTATAGCAAACCAAGCCACCAATAAAATGAGTACAGCTGAACCAAACATAATAGCCCAAAGGCTTTGCTGAAATTGATTGAGAAAGTGTAAATGAAAGCTCATGTCTATCGCTGTAGTAATCTTGTATTGCTGTTGCCCAGTACTTAAATTATTCACCAGAGCTCGGTAGGTGTGAGTACCATTTTGCCATGAGATAATGTTGTTACTGTTAAAGCCAGTTGAAGCCTTTGCACTCATTGCAAAATCACTAAAATCTCGTTCAGAGCTTTGAAAAATGAGATCTCCTTTTGCAGTATTTACCTGATAGTAAACACCGTGATGACCCGCAACAGCGTTAGATAATTCATTTTTAAGCTTCAGGTTTGATTTATACTGTTGTGTTAAAACAAATTCAATAGATTGATTAATAACATGTAGTTCACTGCTATCTTGCTGAAAAAAATGATGCTTTATTGAACTATTTATTAAAAAAGCAACTAAAGTTAAGCACGCAATAACGGTTACAGCCACAAACAACACAACACGCATCGTAAGTGATAAAGGTCGTGACTTAATAGTCATCAGTTTCAACCTCTAATTTATAGCCCATACCACGAACTGTATGAATTAATTTAACAGTAAAGTCATCATCAACTTTTGCTCTTAGTCTACGAATGGCAACATCAATCACATTGGTGTCACTATCAAAATTCATATCCCATACTTGAGAAGCAATTAACGAACGTGGCAATACTTCACCTTCGCGCCGTAACAATAGTTCAAGTAAGCTAAACTCTTTATTACTCAATAAAATACGCTTGCCTGCACGTTGTATTTTTCGCTTTGGAATATCCATTTCTAAATCAGCAACGATCAGTATATCGTCAACTGTTTGCACTGCACGACGGCGAATAAGAGTACGTACTCTTGCTAAAACTTCAGCAAAAGCAAAAGGCTTTATTAAATAGTCATCAGCACCAAGTTCGAGCCCCTTTACTCTATCGTCTATGCTATCGCGAGCAGATAAAAATAGTACTGGGGTTTTGTTATCTGCTTCACGTAGCGACTGTAAAATTTTCCAACCTGATACGTCAGGTAACATAACATCAAGTATTATTACATCAAACAATTCGGTCATTGCTAGGTGATGACCGTCAAGACCATTGCGCGTCAAAGAAACCTGAAAACCAGCTTCACTGAGTCCCTGTTTTAAATAATCTCCCGTTTTTGCTTCATCTTCAACAACTAATAAGCGCATACTATTCCTTCATTAAAGTCCTAACAACTACCTCTGCAAATATTATGCAGTATCTGTCACTACAGCAACATGACACCAAGATTACAACTTTGTAATGTTCGCGTCATGTTAAAGACAGGTCTATTTTCTATACTCAATACATATTCTGCTATGAAGGAGTAAGGAAATGGGGTTTAAAAAGTCATCACAACAGGTTAGCACACCACGAAGACGATTTGTTCAAGGCTTAATTGCAGGAGGTGTACTTGCGGCTTTTCCGAGTGTATTACATGCTGCATCATCTTTAGTAGCAGGAACAATAACAGGCACTGTGCCCGAACTTAGCGGCGAAGTAATTGATCTCGTTATAGATGAATCGCCGGTTAACTTTACTGGCGTAATACGTATGGCGACAACTATCAATGGATCTATACCCGCCCCTACCTTGCGCCTCAAAGAAGGCGATGATGTTACTATTAGAGTAACAAATAAGTTATCAGTACCGAGTTCAATTCATTGGCATGGCATTATTTTACCGTATCAAATGGATGGCGTACCAGGTATCAGCTTTAAAGGCATTATGCCGGGCGAAACCTTTGTTTATAAATTTAAACTACAACAAAGCGGTACATATTGGTATCACTCACATAGTGGCTTTCAAGAAATGACAGGCATGTACGGTGCATTAATTATTGAACCGCGAGAAAACGATATTATTAGTGCAGATAACGAGCATGTTATTCAATTATCTGATTGGACTGATGATGACCCTATGGCTCTGTTCCGTAAATTAAAAGTACAGAGTGATGTATTTAACTTCAATCAACCCACTGTTCCAGAGTTTTTCGATGACGTTTCAAGCAGCAGTATTTCAAATGCTCTACAGCGCCGAAAAATGTGGAATCAGATGCGAATGAACCCTACAGACTTAGCTGATTTATCTGCATCAGCAATGACTTTTTTAATGAACGGTAGTACTCCAATGGCAAACTGGCGTGGATTATTTAAAGTCGGTGAAAAGCTTAGGTTAAGGTTTATTAATGGCTCTAGTAATAGCTTTTTTGACGTGCGTATCCCCGAGCTAAAACTGACGGTTGTACAAGCAGATGGGCAAAACGTTGAACCTGTGACAGTTGATGAATTTAGATTCGGCCCTGGTGAAACCTACGACGTAATTGTTGAGCCTAAAAATGATGCCTATACGATTTTTGCTCAAAGTATGGATCGCTCTGGTTACGCAAAAGGAACTTTATCAAGCTCGCCTAATATTGATGCGCCAGTACCTGCACTTGACCCTGTTGAGTGGTTAACGATGACCGATATGATGGGCAATATGACCCACGGCGGTGAGCATTCTGCAATGGCTGGTATGGCTGGCATGTCAGGTATGAACTCTAAAGAAATGGATCATAGCGCTATGGGTCACGGTGCAATGGCGATGGATCATAGCAAACATGGTATGTCTGAAAATCCATTAGCGGTTGCCAGCTCTAAAGTGCGTCATGCAAAAACGGAGTATGGAGCTTCAGTTGATATGCGCGTTGATATGCCTAGAACAAATCTTGATGATCCTGGTATTGGTTTACGTAAAAATGGTCGCCGAGTTTTAACACTTGCAGATTTACACTCACTTGAAGGGATCACTAACCAGCAAGAGCCAGAAGCTGAAATTGAGCTGCATTTAACCGGAAACATGGAGCGTTATAGCTGGTCATTTGATGGCTTAGAATTTGGTAAAAGCACGCCAGTGCATATGAAGCATAACCAACGTTTAAGAGTTATTTTACAAAACGATACCATGATGACGCACCCTATGCATTTGCATGGTATGTGGAGTGATTTAGAAAACGAGCAAGGTGATGTGCAAGTGCGACGTCATACGGTACCTGTTCAACCCGCACAAAGAATCAGCTTTTTAACCACCCCTCACGATGTAGGTCGCTGGGCTTGGCATTGCCATTTATTATTCCATATGGATGCCGGTATGTTTAGAGAGGTAGTCGTATCATGAAACAATTAAAACTATCTAAATCATTAGGTTTATTAATGTTAACTGGGGCTTCATTAATTAGCTTCCCTTTATTAGCGCAAAGTGAAATGGCACAAAAGAGTAGCGCTAAGATGCAACCACAAGGGGGAGATGCACCTAAAGATGCAAGAGACCCTCATGCTTACTCTGCGGGAACAACTTTAACAGAAGGCCCATATGCGCTTGAGGGCAATGAGCGATTAACACTCGCTGATGAGCATCCATTTTACGCATTACTAGGCGATCGTCTTGAATATAACGAGCAAGCAAACGCAGGTGTATTTGACTTACAAGCATGGTACGGCACTACCTTTGATCGATTGGTAATTAAAACCGAGGGTGATTTCAGCGAAGGAAGTATTGAAGAAAACCAAACCGATATTTTATGGGGTCACGCCGTATCAGCATATTGGGATACTCAAGCAGGTGTTCGTCTTGATTACAATAAAGAAGGTGAAAATCGGCAATGGTTGGCTTTTGGCTTACAAGGTTTAGCCCCTTACTGGTTTGAACTTGATATGACAGCGTACGTGGGTGAGCGAGGCAATACCGCATTTACGTTAGAGGCAGAGTACGAACTATTACTCACGCAAAAGCTAATTATACAACCGCGAGCCGAAATTACACTTTATGGCAAAAACGATAAACAAAACGAACTTGGAAGTGGCCTATCAAGCAGCGCGATTGGCTTTAGGGTTCGTTATGAATTTACACGCCAGTTTGCGCCCTATATTGGCGTTGAATGGAGCAATAAATTTGGTAATACCGCCGACTATGCCACATCAAGTGGACAAAGTAGCAACAACACCGCATTTGTTGCGGGTATTAAATTTTGGTTTTAATCATTTTAAATAAGAGGTAATTATGAAGTTTTTTAATTCTGCAGTAGCTATTTTAGGTTTAGTACTTACATTTTCCGCATCAGCGCATATATCACTCAAGCAATCAACACCTGCGCAAGAAGCCATGTTAATGAAAAGCCCAGAGCAACTTTCGTTAACTTTTGGTGGTGAAGTAAGGCTAGCAAAAGTCATCATCAAAGATGAAAAAAATAACTCAATAAACTTTGATTTCAAACCAAGCTCCACCCCAAGCACAGACTTTAGTTGGTCATTACCGAGCTTAGCCCAAGGGACTTACACGGTTAAATGGACAGCACTGGGTGGTGATGGACATAAAATGACCGACACGTTTAGATTTATGGTACACAAAAGTGAATCGCATAAGATGATGCAAGAACAATCTAATACCCACAGCAAACATAATCATTAAGTAGCAACATAATGCAATTAAGTGAATGGTCAGTACTCTTACTCTTATTAAAACTAGCAAGCTATATCGCAATTGCAGGGCTTGCGGGCACTTTATTAATGCGCTTTATGTGTGGCAACAGCAATGTTGCAGGGCATCACTTAATTAGTTTTTATCAGTTCTTAAAACGTTGGCAAATTACGTGCGTGGTTACAGGTAGTATTGCTGCACTTTTACAAGTACCAATAGAAGCTGGAGCAATGGCTGAATCAGGCTTTATGGGAATGTTTGACCCCTTTATGCTTGAAATTGTTTGGCAATCAGTCATAGGTGACCAAGCAACGTTTAGAATACCAGCGCTTATTATTGCTCTAATTAGCGCATGTATGTGGAATGTGAAATCAGATGATAACATAGCAGGTTATAAAAACGGTGCCGTTATACTAATCATGCTTGGGTTTATCGCTTATAGCTTCACTTTTACTGGGCACAGTGCAAATGAAAATGGGTTAGTGAAAAGTATTTTAACCTTTCACCTTATTGCAATAGCAAGTTGGGTGGGGTCACTGTGGCCACTATATAAAAGCTGTACCATATTATCTGTTCATGAAGTTAAGAAGGTAATGCACCTGTTTGGGCACTTAGCCATCATCGTTGTATTTGTGCTGCTTATTTCAGGTTTAGCGCTTTTGCTTAATTACCTGCATTCGTTATCAGCGCTGTTCACGTCAAGTTATGGGCAATTAATTTTGCTAAAACTGCTACTAGTGAGCGCGATGCTTATGATGGGGGCTTGGCACAAACTAATTTTAGTTCCGAGAATCACCCAAAAACAGCATGTAGGTACACTAAAACGTTCCATCAGTGTAGAAATGCTGATAGCTGCTTTTGTACTTATTACAACAAGCGTGTTCACCACACTTGTTGGTCCCCCAAATTAATTTAATAAAAAGAGAGCAACATGTTTAATAACTCTGCAAAAATAATCATAACATCGCTATTACTTTTTGGCGCATTGAACTCACTAGCTGTAAGCGCACACAAGAATGAGGAACATGCAAATGAGCGTGTGTTATTTGTTGGTACCGATACCCCAGCTGCGCAAGCAGTAAGTGCCTTTCACCAAGCATTAAATCAAAGTGATCAAAAAAAAGCTCGCTCATTATTAGCTGATAACGTCATTATTTTTGAAGGCGGAGGCGTTGAGCGTTCTGCCGATGAATATGCAAATCACCACATGCTAGCGGATATGAAATACCTCAGTTCGGTTAATAGCAAACTATTAGAACATCAGGTTTATATAAGTGGTGATATCGCTTACTCCATTTCGCGAAGTGAAACGATGGGCAGCTACAAAGGTAAAGCCATTAACACAACGGGTATGGAGTCAATGACTCTAAAAAAGACCCGCAATGGCTGGAAAATCACACATATTCATTGGTCAAATTAAGGAAGTAACATGCGATTAACGTACATAACAACTGCACTTTCAGTGATGTTGGCGGTGTCTATATCAGTAAAAAGTATGGAAAACCCACACAGTGTATTGCCGGTCCAAGAGGCCATAGAAAAAGATAAAACAGAGATTGAGTTGACAGTTTATAAAAGTAAAAACTGTGGGTGCTGTAAAAAATGGATTGAGCATATTAATGAAAGTGGCATTAAAACAAAAGCAATAGATGTTGCTGATATGGGGCTAATTAAAGCTCAATATCAAATAAAGCCAAATATGCGCTCATGCCATAGCGCTGTTTCAGCCGATGGGTATGTTTTTGAAGGGCACGTGCCAGCTAAATATATAAAGCAGTTTTTAGCTGAACAACACCCTCAGAAAACGATCGGGCTGACAGTTCCGGCAATGCCTGTTGGCACGCCAGGTATGGAGATGGGCAATCGTTTTCATAAATATAATATTGAAGTACTTACTCAAGATTCACAGCAACATACTTATAAGCATATCAGAAAATACGCAGTGCAGTTTTAACTCTTATGGCATAGTTATTGAATTAGCCGTAAGTATTAATGCGATGATTAAATATATAGTGGGCTTACGCCTTATAAATTGTAAGTAATACCCCTTAGTATAAATAAAATACAAGTTGAACAACTGAAAAGGAGCCATTGTAATGTCACAGTATTTAAAATTTTTCTTAATGATAGCCACATCAACATTAGTCATGTTTGTACTAATGTATTTGAATAGTTATCAGCTAAGCCATGTGTTTTTTAGTGAAACGCGTACCTATATGGCTATTTATATGGGGGCTGCAATGGCGGTAGTTATGCTGTTGTTTATGCTAAATATGTATAAGGATAAAAAGAAAAACAGCGTAGTTTTAGGGATCAGCATTATTAGCTTTGTAGGCGCATTATTTTTAGTACGTTCGCAAATAACGGTCAACGATCAGTCTTGGATGTCAGCCATGATACCGCATCATTCAATCGCTATACTGACTAGTGATAGAGCTAATATCAAAGACAAGCGCGTCCAAGAGCTTGCAACAAATATAATTGAAGCACAGCGTCGTGAGATTAAAGAGATGCAGTGGTTACTGAACGATATAGAAAAAAATGGCCTAGCAGAAACTCAGGAACAAGCACAACCTAGAGCTGTACCGGATTTTAATACTAAGTAAAATTTTATAAGAATACGTAAAAGGGAGCTAAACATGAGTAAATCAGCAGAGCTTTATAGAATGGCAACAGATGAGCATATTTGCCCATTTGGCTTAAAGTCAAAAGACCTTCTAGAACGCGAGGGTTATGATGTTAATGATCACTTATTGGACTTCCCAGCTTTCACTAGACAGTTTTTAACTCAGAATAGTACGCTTCCTCAAACTTAGCAGGTGAAACACCGCCTGTGTGTGAATGCCGCTTTCTTGGATTGTAAAACATTTCTATAAAATTGAATATCTCAGCTTTCGCATCTTCCCGTGTCGAATATATCTTACGCTTAACTATTCGCTTTTTAATCGTCGCAAAAAAGCTTTCAGCAACCGCATTATCATGACAGTTCCCAGCGCGGCTCATTGAAGGCACAAGATTATGTTCTTTCATAAATGCGAGATAATCAGCGCTACCGTATTGACTACCTTGATCACTATGCACCATTACGTCTGCCTTCGGTTGACGTTGATATACAGCCATCAACAGTGCCTTTATAACAAGGTGCTTATCCATATTTTTATCCATCGACCAACCCACAATACACCGAGAGAATAAATCCATTACTGTTGCCACATATAAAAAACCTTCATAGGTTCTTATGTAAGTAATGTCGCTCACCCATGATTGGTTTGGCGCTGGCGGGTTAAATTGACGCGCTAATAAGTTATCTGCAATCCGCGACGCCTTACCGCTTTTAATATGGCGACGCTTATATCCAATTTGCGCCTTAAGCTTATGTTGTCGCATAATCTTAGCAACACGGTTCACGCTGCATGCTCACCGGCTTCACGCAAGTCTGCATGTATCCAAGGGCTACCATACGTGCCACCACTGGCTACATAAAATTCTTTAATGAGTTTCAACAAGCGATTATCTTCAAGCGCTCTATCGCTTATAGGCTTTTTCAACCACGCATAAAAACCACTGCGGTGCAGCTTAAAAAGGCGGCACATCGTCGTAATAGAAAACTCATCTTGGTGATCACGAATGAAGCCGTACTTTACTCGGGGTTGCTGGCAAAGTACCTTGCGGCCTTTTTTAAAATATCCCGTTCCTCCGTGACACGTTTCAATTGCGCTTCTAATTAAGCGATCTTCAATTTTTCATCGGATGATTGAACGGACTTAGGTTTATCTGATAACTGGCTCCGCCAGTGATATAACGTTTTGGTAGAAATATCTAATCGTTCAGCGACTTCTGCAACTGAATATCCACGCTCAGTAATTTGTTTAACAGCCGCTTCTTTAAACTCTTGGGTATACCGTTTGCCTTTGCTCATAAAACACCTCTTATTAGAAGTTACAATGTAACTTATTGTGTGTCTAGTAAACTATGGGAAGTCCAGACTGATGAATTGGTCTTGTTGGGTGGCGTACAAAAAGGATTTGCTCCCCCTGCTCCAGGTAATGAAGATGCTACGAATGAAGAAAGTATGAATTATGAGTTTGGAGCTAGATTTAATAATGATAACGTCAATATAGAGGCTATTTTATTTCTATCTGATTATGACAATATGCATGGTAACTGTACTGAGAGCCAGAATTGTGACGATGAAAATATTGGCGATCAATATAATGCGGGTGAAGTAAAAGTATACGGAATTGAAATGAAAGCAGGTTACTTGGTTAATTTTGGAAATATAACCATGCCAATAGACTTTACCTACACTCGTTCCCAGAGTGAATTTTTGAATACATTCGAATCGGATTTCTGGGGGGATGTACAGTCTGGTGATGAATTTCCTTATGTTCCAGAAAATCAGTTTCAGTTTGTTATTGGTTTAGAAGGGGAGCAATGGCAATCAAATTTGTTAGTTCGTTATACTGGAGAAATGAGGACAGTGGCTGGTCGAGGTGCTATTAATGAAGGTATTGATGCCCATACTGTCGTTGATTTTGTTGCAAATTATGATTTAACTAAAAACCAACAAGTGAATTTCACCGTCGATAATTTATTAGACGAAAGCTATATGACATCACGTACTCATGGTTCAATTATGGTTGGAAAACCTCTAACTTTGAGCTTAGGCTACAAATACAACTTTTAAATGCTATTGTTGTTTTTTAGAGATATGTTGATGGTCATATTACCTGTTAAGTTGTTAAATGATTTTCAGCTTAACAGGTGATTTACCAACTGAAGAGTTCGTTCAGTGTACAAATTAAACTCTGCTGAGCTATACCGTTAGAAAGGATTAGGCCCTTCGTATTCATAGCTATCATCTCCAAGATTAGAAATATCATCTATAGTATCAATGTCATATATCACATCCCAGGGGGCAAGTTTTCTTTCTAAACCTTCTAAGTATGGTTTTTCTCCGGGGTTTCTCTTTTGCCATTCACTCCAAATCCTATCAATTTGAGCATGATGCATCCAAAAAATAGGATCATTAGGTGAAATCATAGGATTGCCCATATCGCCTCCAACCCAACCATTCAGCTCTACCTAAAACATCATCTGCTTCACCTGTGGTAATCGAAGGCTCATCCTAGGTTGTTAAAGACCTTCATAACACTAATATTTTCTTGCAGGTAGCTACTAAGTTATACTTTATTTATATTAATCTGTTGAAAGGTAGTGTTTATTATGCAATTATATGATTAATTGAAATATTTTGTTGGTTAGCTGTGAATTCTAATTTCTCTAAAACATTAATGGTACTGCTAGTCTGTTTGACCTTTGTTGGTCAAGCGGTTGCGTCTACTGTTATGTCTTATCATATGATGAGTATGAAGGGAAATAGTGGGCAGAAGCAAATGCAAAATATGTCAATGATGGACCATATTGACCATATTGACCATTCAATGATGAGTCATTCATCTGATGAGTCAGATGAAGCAGAAGATGACTGTTGTGTGAAAAGTTGTAGTTGTTTTACTGGGGGTTGCTCAAGTATCGCTACACTAATGAAAGACACAGGTGACAGTCTCTTTATTGATTTATCATCAAAAATATTCTCATATTCAAACTTGGCTCAAAGTCAATCATCATCATCTCTATATAGACCTCCAATACTAAGCTAAATACAGAATAATTGTGCCTAAAATTTGGCTCACTTATATGAAAATTATCTGTATTAGGCTTTTTGATCTCTGCGTTTAAGTATTTTTAAGCAAAATCAAGAATAACCTAATCAATTCAAATATTAATTGATATCCCTTTGGGGGGGTTATGTTTTCCAAAAAATTCACGTTAAAGGCTGTTGCAGCCTTTACTTTAGTCATTGCTATTGCAAGTTGTTCAAAAGAAGAAGTTTCAGTGACTTCATCTAAAACACAAAATGCTAAACCTCATCCTATTCTTTTAGAGGTTTATAAGAGTCCTACATGTGGTTGCTGCAAAAAATGGGTTAGCCATATAAATGAGCAAGGGTTCGAATCAAAAGTCCATAATTATCAAAATTTTACAGCGGTTAAAGAAGAGAAAGGAATAGAGCCTCGATACCGTTCTTGTCATACCGCTATATCAAAAGATGGTTATGCATTTGAAGGGCATGTTCCTGCCAAATTTATTCATAAATTTTTAAAAGAAAAACACGCTGACGATGTTATTGGATTATCTGTTCCTGCAATGCCAGCGGGAACTCCCGGTATGGAAGTAGGGGATAAATTTCAACCTTATAAAGTGTTATTACTTAAGAAAGGGGGCGCTTATGAGGTCTATGCCAGCGTTCAATCTTATGAGGAGCAGTTTTAATGAATAAATTAAAAGATATCAGAAGTTTAAGCGTGAAATGCTGTGCAGGTATGTTAGCTCTTACAGTGCTAACTGCAAATTCTGCTGATATTCCTACTATTACTTCTAGTTCAGCCTTAACTTTTGAAAAAGCTATCAAGTCTGCGCAGAAAAATGACCCATGGTTAACGGGAAATATTCATAAGCAAGCTGCTATTGAAGCGATGAGTACAGCCGTAGGTACATTACCAGACCCAAAAGTTTCGCTTGGTTTAGCAAACTTACCTGTTAATGGGTTTGATTTCGGGCAAGAGGGTATGACTCAAGCGAAAGTGGGTATATCTCAAATGTTTCCTCGTGGGGATACATTATTGATTAAGCGAGAACAACTCAAGATTGAAAGTGAATCATTCCCGTATCAACGAAAAGATCGAGAATCCAAAGTAGCTGTTACTGTTGGTAGCCTTTGGTTGAATGCATACAGAGTTCAAGAAAGTATTGCTTTAATTGAAAAAAACAGAGCGCTTTTTGAACAGTTAGCGGATATTGCAGAAGCAAGTTATTCGTCTGCTTTAGGTAAAACAAGACAGCAAGATATCGTAAGAGCGCAATTAGAGCTTACAAGGTTAGAAGATCGGTTAGATGTTTTAGGTCAACAACAAAACCGCTTTGAAGGTATGTTGTCTCAATGGTTAGCAGAATTTTCTATTGAGAATAATTCTCAAAGTGAAACTTATGTAGATGATGATTTTCAGCTCCATAATATTGTTTTGACTAAGCAATTGCCTCAGATTGACTTAGTAAATAGCAATATAGTTCTAAATAATAGCTGGTTACGCCCTAGTGAACTGGCTAAGTATATTGCTAACCACCCTTCACTTGTTGCAGTTGAAAAGAAAATTAAATCAACAAAAACTGGAATCAAATTGGCAAAGCAAAAATACAAACCTGAGTGGGGAGTAAATGCTAGTTATGGTTACCGTGATGATGATCCAATGGGAAATAGTCGAGCGGACTTGTTCTCTGTAGGGGTTACTTTTGACTTGCCGCTTTTTACAGATAATAGACAGGACAAAGAAGTTAAGTCAGCTATTTCAAAAACAGAAGCAATAAAAACTGAAAAACTATTATTGATGAGAAAATTGCTCGCATCATACTCCAGTGCCAAAGGGCGCTTACTTCGATTGAAAGATAGACAGAACTTATACAAAGACAAGCTACTGCCTCAAATCCACGATCAAGCTGAAGCTTCACTAACAGCCTACACCAATGATGATGGTGACTTTGCCGAAGTGGTTCGCTCACGAATCGCTGTATTAAATGCGGAAATAGATGAGTTAACTCTTAATGTCGAAGAGCAGAAGTTATTACTAGAACTTAATTACCTTTTTATAGGCAGCATAGATCCTGTCGTTAGTAACAATAATATGAATTTATCAAATAATAGTGGTTTCACTGTTATTTCGGGAGAAGAATAATGAACAACAATATTAAGCCAATAGTAATTGGCATGGTTATCGGTGGCTTTTTAACATTTGGGGTTTATAGTTTTATGGCCCCGACAAATAGTGGAGAAGCAAGCTCTGTTGTAACGGCTGAAAAGAAGCCGCTTTATTGGGTAGCTCCAATGGACGCGAACTACAAAAGAGATAAGCCAGGGAAATCACCAATGGGTATGGATTTAGTACCTGTATACGACGATGGTGGTAAAGGACCTGATGAAGGTCCCGGAACCATTCGTATCTCTCCTGATGTTGTAAATAACCTCGGTGTAAGAACGGCAATAGTTAGTTATAAATCATTGCACACCGAAATAAATACAGTTGGCTATGTTACTTATGATGAAGATAAGTTAGTTCATATTCATCCACGAGTACAAGGATGGATTGAAAAGCTATATGTTAAGGCTATTGGAGATCCTGTTAAGAAAGGGCAACCCCTTTATGAAATTTATTCCCCTGAATTAGTTAATGCCCAAGAAGAATTATTATTGGCATTAGATCGTAAAAATAGCCGATTAATAAGTGCGGCTGAAAATCGATTGTCAGCATTACAACTTCCAAAATCATCAATAGTAAAACTTAAGAAAACAAAGAAAGTACAGCAAACAATTACTTTTTATTCTCCACAAAATGGCGTGGTGGAAAACTTAAAAATACGTGAAGGATTTTATGTTAAGCCTGGCTCTACTTTAATGTCAATTGGTGATTTATCGGAAGTGTGGGTTGAAGCTGAGGTGTTTGAACGTCAAGCGGGTCAAGTCAAAACAGGCACCCCAGTAACCATGACTCTTGATTACTTACCAGGAAAAACATGGCAAGGAAAAGTTGATTATATTTATCCGACACTAGATGCAAAAACTCGTACAGTGAAAGTACGTCTTCGTTTTAAAAATGAAGATGGTGAATTCAAACCAAATATGTTTGCTCAAATTGCGATTCACACAACGGGTGATGAACAAGTTTTATTGATACCTAAAGAAGCACTTATTAGAACTGGAAACCAAGATAGAGTTGTTCTCGCCTTAGGTGAGGGGAGTTTTAAATCGGTTGCAGTATCTGTAGGTCGATACGATAGCGAAAGTGTTGAGATACTTGAAGGGGTGCGTGATGGGGAAAAAGTTGTTAGTTCTGCACAGTTCTTATTAGATTCAGAATCGAGTAAGTCTTCAGACTTCAAGCGAATGAATAGCGATGTTGATGAAGCGGATGCTTCAATGCCTTCTTCTGTTTGGGTTCAAGCTTCTATAGAGAGCATGATGGCAGATCATAAAATGTTAACTTTAGCTCATGAGGCGATACCTGAATGGGAATGGCCAGAAATGACGATGGATTTCATAGCATCGGACAGTGTCGATTTCTCATTACTTAGTGAAGGAATGAGTTTACATGTTGAAGTGACAAAAGAAGATAATGGTGATTATAAAATTAGCAACATCCATGTTCCTGACGACATGAGTGAAAGTGATACAAGCCAAGTAACTGAAGAAGTGTCAGATGACTCGTCAGCGACAGTTACTGGAACAATTAACTCGTTAATGATTGATCATGGAATGGTGAACATTAGTCGATCTGCTATTGAAAAATGGGGACGACCTGCGGCTACTTTAGATTTCATTACAGGGCACAATGTTAGCCTTGAAGGACTTTCTGAGGGGATGGAAGTTAAGTTTACTTTTGAAGTGCGTGGTGAACATTTTGTAATTTTTGAAATTGCCCCACTAGGGCAAGGTGATGAACAGGGTGAAACTTCTAGATTAGAAGCACCTGTTGTTGATCATTCAAACCACTAATATAGGAGTTAGATTATTATGATTGCTTCTATAATACGTTGGTCCGTTGGTAATCGATTTTTTGTATTACTCGCTACCTTTTTACTCGTAGGCATTGGTTTATATTCTGTTAATAAAACGCCTATTGATGCACTGCCTGATTTATCTGATGTGCAAGTAATTATTAAAACAAGTTACCCTGGTCAAGCCCCACAAGTTGTTGAAGACCAGGTTACCTATCCGATGACTACTGCAATGCTGTCAGTTCCTGGCGCTGTGACTGTTCGAGGTTATTCTTTTTTTGGTGACTCTTACGTGTATGTCATCTTTGATGAAGATACAGATTTGTATTGGGCGCGTTCGCGAGTACTTGAATATTTAAGTCAAGTAGCCCCTAGCTTACCCAGCAATGCACGACCGCAATTAGGACCTGATGCTACAGGCGTAGGTTGGGTATATTTATACGCCTTAGTTGATAAAACGGGTCAACAAGACTTAAGTCAATTGCGCAGTTTACAAGATTGGTTTTTAAAATATGAATTGCAAACTGTCCCTGGCGTATCAGAAGTTACTGCACTTGGCGGTATGGTTAAGCAATACCAAGTAAGAATTAATCCTGAAAAATTAAGAGCATTTGGGATCCCTCTTTCACATATTCAAATGGCTATTAAGCAAGGTAACCAAGAGATCGGGGCATCTGTTGTTGAAATGGCAGAAGCCGAGTACATGGTTAGAGCAACTGGTTATCTCAAAAGTGTTGAAGATTTAGAGAATATACCTTTAGGAGTAAATGAAAATGGCACACCTCTATTACTAAAAGATGTTGCAGATATTGGGACTGGCCCACAAATGCGTCGAGGTATCGCTGAGCTTAACGGTGAAGGAGAAACTGTTGGTGGTATCGTCGTTATGCGCTTTGGAGAAAATGCTCAGCAAGTCATTAATGGTGTTAAAGAAAAGCTAGAGCAACTAAAGAAAGGCTTACCTGAAGGGGTTGAAATTGTTCCTGTTTATGATCGCTCTGCATTAATTGAAAGGGCTGTTGATAACTTAGCTTATAAGCTATTAGAAGAATTTGGCGTTGTGGCGCTAGTTTGTATCATTTTCTTATTTCATGTCCGCTCGTCACTAGTCGCCATTGTGAGTTTACCTGTAGGGATATTGACGGCATTTATCGTTATGCATATGCAAGGTCTTAATGCGAATATTATGTCGCTAGGAGGAATTGCAATTGCGATTGGTGCCATGATCGACGGTGCTATTGTAATGATAGAAAATATGCACAAGCACATGGAAAAAACACCGTTAACTAATGAAAACCGCTGGAAAATAGTAGTGGAGTCGGCCAGTGAAGTTGGTCCTGCTCTATTCTTTAGCTTGTTAATTATTACGGTGAGTTTTGTTCCTGTTTTTACCTTGGAAGCTCAAGAGGGGCGAATGTTTGCTCCGCTTGCCTTTACTAAAACGTATGCGATGGCAGCATCAGCGGCATTAGCGATTACATTAGTCCCTGTACTGATGGGGTATTTTATAAGGGGTAAGGTTTTACCTGAGCATAAAAACCCGGTGAATCGCTTTTTAACCTTTATCTATATGCCTGCTCTAAAAACGGTATTACTTTTTCCAAAGACAACTTTAGTAGCAGCATTGGCAGTTCTTGCTATTGGTATATATCCACTTGACAAGATTGGTAGTGAATTTATCCCTCCACTTGATGAAGGTGACTTAATGTATATGCCTACAACTTATCCTGGTATTTCGATAGGGCAAGCACGTCAACTGTTACAACAAACGGATAAGCTGATTAAAACAGTTCCAGAAGTTAAAACTGTGTTTGGTAAAGTAGGTAGAGCGGAAACTGCTACTGATCCAGCGCCTTTAACAATGATTGAAACTTTTATTCAATTAAAGCCTCGTTCAGAGTGGCGAGAAGGTGTTACTACTGAGAGTTTGAAAAAAGAGCTAGATGGTTTAGTTAAGCTCCCTGGGGTAACTAATGCGTGGGTGATGCCAATAAAAACACGTATTGATATGTTAGCTACGGGTATTAAGACACCTGTTGGTATTAAAGTCGCAGGACCTGACTTATCGGTAATTCAGGACATCGGCAAACAATTAGAAGTTATTTTGAAAGATGTACCTGGAACAGCATCAGTATATTCAGAGCGTGTAGCTGGTGGGCGTTACGTTAAAGTTGATATACAACGCGCTAAAGCAGCTCGTTATGGTTTAAATATTAGCGAAATTCAGCAGGTTGTTGCTACGGCCATTGGTGGTATGAATGTCACCAAAACTGTTGAAGGCTTAGAACGCTATCCAGTGAGTTTACGTTACCCACAAGACTATCGTGATTCGCCTGAAACATTATCTTTGCTACCAATAGTGACACCAAATGGGCAAAGGATCTCATTAGGCGATGTTGCGAATGTGCTCGTTGAAGACGGCCCTCCGGGAATAAAGTCAGAAAATGCAAGATTAAATGGTTGGGCATTTGTAGACATTGAAGGTGTGGATGTTGGTAGTTACGTTGTTGATGCACAAAAGGTTGTTGAAGATAAGCTAAAACTTCCTGCTGGCTACTCAATTGCGTGGGCTGGTCAATATGAGTATATGCAACGTGCCAAAGCTAAATTGACTTATGTAGTGCCGTTAACCTTGTTCATTATTATTATTCTACTTTATCTGAACTTCAGAAATGTTATTGAAGTGGCAATGATCATGGGAACTCTACCTTTGGCTATGGTGGGTAGTATTTGGTTGATGTATATCCAAGGCTACAACTTCTCTGTCGCTGTAGGTGTTGGTTTTATCGCGCTAGCGGGGGTTGCTGTTGAGATAGGTGTGATTATGTTGGTTTATTTGAATCAGGCTTATCACGAAATGATTAATGATCATCAGTCAAAGGATATTTCAACAACGAAGGCTGATGTCCTTCAAGCGGTGTTACATGGTGCAGGCTTACGTGTACGTCCTGTCATGATGACCGCAGCAGCTATAATCGTTGGCTTATTGCCAATATTATATGGCACAGGTACTGGTTCTGAAGTGATGAGTCGTATTGCAGCACCTATGGTTGGTGGAATGCTAAGTGCGGTGATTTTAACTTTACTTGTTCTACCTGCATTATTTTATTTGTGGCGTTCGTCATCGATTAAAAATGTTTCGAGCAAGGCATAGAGCATGAAAACGTTGAAGGTTAGCCGGAAACTTCATCGGTGGTTGATGTTGTTTTTAGGCTTGCAGTTTTTGATTTGGTCGATATCAGGTGCCTATATGGTTATTTTTGATATTGACTATATTCATGGTGATAGTTTGGTGGTTAATCACCAAGCTAAAGTTAATGTGGATGAAATTACTTACCCATTATCTGCATTAGCTAAGCAATATCCTGACGCAAAAAACATTGCCGTAGAAGTTTTTATAGACCAAGCCGTTTATCGTTTTACAGAGCATGACGAAAAATATGTTGTAAATGCTAGTAATGGGGAGAAGATTTCTCCCTTAAACAAAGTCGTAGCTATTAGCGCTGCAAAACACTATTACAGTGGTGATGGTGCGGTCCTTGAGTCTGAATTGATTACAGAAAATCCACCGTTTGAATTAAGCCGTCGAGCATTACCTGCTTGGCGGGTTAACTTTGATGATTTTGGCAGTCCGTCGATATATGTTTCAGCTCAAACAGGAAAGCTTGTCAGTAAGCGACATGAATTTTGGCGAATCTTTGATTTGATGTTTAGTTTGCATGTCATGGATTACGAAGAAGAAGATCCAAGTAATAAACTACTTTTTTGGTTCACACTTTTTTCTATTTTTGCGGCAATTACTGGTGGTGTATTGAGTTACTTTGTTATTTTCAAAAACAGAGTAAAAAATACATTAGATAAAAGTATGGGAGTAGCTAGATAATGTTATTCCTTAAAAAGCTACATAAGTGGCTATCCTTGTTGGTTGGCCTACAACTACTAGTATGGTTAGGAACAGGCTTATATTTTAATTTGATGGATCATCAAAAGGCTTCAGGAAATCAATATAAACAAACTCCCGTTGTTGCCCAAGTTGATATTAATAGGTTAGTTGAACCACAACTTGTCTTATCTCAATCAAAACAAGTCGTATCGTTAAAACAAATATCACTATTAGAGCACCCTTACTATTTGTTAACTCATAATAAAGGTTTATATAGCCATTTTGACAATGACTACTCTTTGGTTGATGCGTACACCGCTGAGCCAGTCGTTATTGATGAAACTATGGTTAGAAAACTGGCCCAATCTTCCTACAATGGTAAAGGTGTGATTAAAAATGCAGTTAAATTATCACCTCCATATGAAGATATACCTCGTGAGCAAAATGAAGTGTGGCAAGTTAACTATGCTGATTATATTCAAACTAGCGTTTATATTGATGCTGGTTCTGGTCGAATAATTAAACATAGTAATGATGATAAACGGTTTGTTGATATTTTCTTTATGCTTCACTTTATGGATTATGGCACTGAAGGAAGCTTCAATAATGTTCAAATCATTTTATTTTCTCTTTTCACGCTTTTCTTTTCCTTAACTGGCTTTATTTGGACTATTGAGCTGCTCTTTAATGGTCAATACAAAGTTCGCTTTGGCAACAAAAGTCGAACTTTGGCGCTATTTGATAAAGATCTGGAGCCTATCGGGGAATTCGATTTAGCTACTAATACCAACTTACTTGACGGTTTAATTAATCATGATATTGCTTTGTCATCAACCTGTGGCGGTGGCGGGACTTGTGGCCAATGTAAAGTACGTCTTGATAGCAGTGTTAAAGTCACTTCAGCAGAGCATGTACTTTTAACAAAGGAACAATTGCAACAAGGTTACAGATTGGCTTGTCAACATGATGCAACAGAAACAAAGAGGTTAACATTAATTGACGTTACTAAAGCCAAAAAATACCTTCTTGAATTAACGCATAGTGAGTTTATTAGTCCCTATATAAAAGAGTTGCGTTTTAAAGTGCTTGGTGGTGAGAAATTAAAATTCAAAGCAGGTGCTCATCTTCGTTTCTATATACCACCAGCTAAAGGAGTATCTATACCAGCGCGTCTTCCTGACGCTTTCAAATACCATTGGCGTGGTATTGAGTATTTAGAGTATGAGCATCAAGCTTGTAGTCGAAGCTATTCTCTAGCTAATGGTGATGGGCAGATTGAAGCTGGTACTAACGAGTTAAAGTTTACCGTCAAAATTCAAAATGCTCCAAATAAAAGTATATATCCCGGTGTAGGTTCTAGCTACATATGCAATTTGGGGCTAGGGCAAACAATAGAAGCGGCTGGCCCATTTGAAGATTTTTACGCTAAACCTTCAAGTAATAAAACAATGATGCTCATCGGAGCAGGCTCTGGAATGGCACCATTGAAATCATTGATTGAAGAGCAATTGTGCTTCCGCCAAAAAGAAAGAAAGGAAGCTAGAGGTATCTATTTTTTCTATGGTGCTAGAACTGAGGAAGACTTGTTATATAAAGATGAGCTTTACAGGCTATCTAGAAAATATCCAAACTTTTATTACTACCCTGTTCTGTCCAGGCCGCATAACAACTGGTCAGGAGCAAAGGGGTATGTTCAAGATTTACTCACATCAAATATTGACAAAATTTGCCAAATTGATGGTGTCGAATTTTATCTATGCGGCCCACCAAATATGATGTCTGCAACGATAAACCTTTTAAAAACCAAGAATGTTGATGCAACTAATATTGCATTCGATGAATTTAAATAAATTAATCTTAATCAAAAACGTAGGAGAAAACCATGAAAACTAACTTTATTAAAACTGTAGGAAAAATCGCTTTGATATTAGTACCAGCAATTACTTTATCAATGAATGCATCCGCTCATGATCCAGCAATGCATGCAAAAAAAGCAGAAAAAGCTGATTGTAGCAAAATGGATCATAGCAAGATGGATATGAAAGACCCTGTTGCAGTTGCAATGATGAAAAAGTGTATGAAGCAATCAAAATCTTCAATGGAGAAAATGGATCACAGCAAAATGAAAGAAATGGATCACAGTAAAATGGAAAAAAAGGAAAATAAAAAAGCTAATAATGATGATCACCAGAACCATTAATTAAATATTAAAAGTCACTTAATTGAAGCTCGTATTAAGTGACTTTTAAAGTAAGGAATTGTTATGAAAGCTCTTAAAATTCTATTGATATTATTGCTATTGGGAGGAGCTAGTGCAGCCACTGTCATGTATTCAGGGATAGTGAATNAGATGAACCTCACAGTGATATTGTTTATTGGCTTCTTGAAGAAACTAGGGAGGCATCCATAAAGAAATCGGCTCAACATATCAAAGTACCTGATTTGGAAAGTCCTGAGTTGTTGTTAATGGGAGGAGCAGATTATGAATATATGTGCTCAAGCTGTCATCTAAAACCTGGATTAGAAGAAAGTGATATGAGCATTGGGCTGTATCCTCAACCACCTAATTTAAGTATTTCGCATGAAACTCATCAACACGGTACTGATGAAGAGCTTGCAAGGCAGAATTTTTGGGTGATTAAACACGGCATAAAAGCTTCAGGGATGCCAGCTTGGGGTAAAACTCACAGTGATGAAAGAATATGGGCCATGGTTGCTTTTATTAAGCGATTACCGACTTTAACGCCTGAGCAATATCAAGTACTAACAGCCATAGATTAATGAGGAAAGACAGAAACAAAATGAAAAAAATTTCGATAATGCTAACAACATGATTGAAAAATACTTGTATTTTGAGCCTACAATCTATGTTCCTTACGACCTTGATTTACGAGATAAAAACGCTATCAAGTTAACAAGAATGTGGGTAGAGAATGGACAGGAAGTTGATATTCCAAGGTTATTTTATAAGTTTGTTCGACTACCAAACAAAAATTATTTAAAGGCTCAATTTAAAAAATCATTACACATGGAAATTTCGAAACTTGTAGATACTGAAGGTGTCATAACTTTGCATATGCAATATGAAATTAACTTTCAAGGAGAAGAGCCTTTAAAAGTTTTCCATAAACAAAGCTTAAATTTTCAATCTAGCAATCAGCGCCATAAAATCATTAATCATTAATCATTAATCATTAATCATTAATCATTAATCATTAATCATTAATCAGTATTCATCTTCAATGGCATTGCCAGCAATGTTTGGCAAAGAAGGTTTGTCTTTAGCTAAGGCTGAAGAGACTCATGATACTAGTAAAACAATTTTACAAATAGGTTTACTAGACGAAGATAAATCACGTAGAACTTGGTGTGTTGAAACGCTTAATAGATTACACCCAAACACTGATTTAAAACATGGTGTTTTACATTAATAGTTAACGTTGGAATACAGCAGTAAGTTATGGCAAACGAAGAAAATAATATCAAATCAAATTCTGAAAATGACAATTTCTTTATTAGAAATACTCACCTAATGATTGCTATATTGTGGGGGCTCTGTGGCCTTGGAATATATTTTTACAATTATTAAATTCAGCTAGCTATTCACTATAAATAACGGTTGGAATAA
>NZ_AUTI01000343.1:0-16703 GCF_000497995.1 Pseudoalteromonas sp. TB25 | reverse complement strand
GTTTTATATTTCCGCCATCGGCTACATAACCTGTTTTTACTTGGCTGACGTTTGATTTTTCGTAAAGTGTAAAGGCATTTTCCATTTGGTCTCGGTAGTTGCTTACATTGCCTGATGTTTCGTGATGGCCAATGAGCTGTACGCCTTTTTCTTTGCCGTATTGAGTCAGTGCTGCTATATCAAAATCATCGTACGGTTTGGTAAAGTTAAATACATCGCCATTAAAGTACCAATCGCCATCCCAGCCAATATTCCAGCCTTCAACGAGTACGCCATCAAAACCATACTGCGCTGCAAAATCCATATAGTATTTTGTGGTTTGCGTAGTGGCGCCGTGTTTTTTACCGCTACCCCAAGTTTGCGTGTTTATATGCATACCCCACCAAATACCGACGTATTTGCCAGGTTTAACCCACGACACGTCACCGAGTTTATTAGGCTCGTTTAGGTTTAGTATTATATCTGAATTAACTAAGCCAACAGCGCTGTCGGCTATTTGAATGGTGCGCCATGGTGTTTTAAAAGCGCCTTGCTTTTTAACGGCAATACCATCTGACCAAGGGGTTAAGTCGGCTGTAAATGTGCCTGGACGGCGCTGATTAAGCACCATACCCGCGTAATCAACAAGAGCGGCTTCATGAATACTAATATGAGTACCGTCACTTGTTTTAAACGTAAATGGTGTGTGGGCTAGTGGAGCTTCGTTAAGCGCGGTGGTGTTATAAACATATTCGTAGCGGTTCCAGCCACGAGCAGGTATCCACCATGCTGTTGCATCATGGCTATTGTTTATTGCAAATTCAGTTAACTCTTTAGTTATTTCTGTATGTTCGAAGCCGGTTTGTTGTGGCACTTCGTATCTAAAACCTACACCACTATCAAATGCTTTAAATCGAATAGTGTAGGTACCTTTATTTGGCTCGTTTTTTGTAAAGGTAACGGCTACTTCGTTATATTCGTCAACAACGTTTTGGCGTTCGCCCCAAGGTTGTTGCCACTGCGAGTTAACGCTTTGTTGTTCAATGCTTTTAATTTTAAAGCCATCGCTAAAAGCTGCTTGTGTTTTAAATTCAAACCCCAGTAAAGATTTGTTTATAACCGCTTTGTTTTTAAATTTTATGGCGTAGCTTGGCGTGTTGTTTTCGTCAGAGATGCTTACTGTTATTTGTGTGTCTGGCGATTTTAGCTCTACAGTTTGTCCGTAGCTATTACTAGCAAAGGCTAAAAGCACAAGTGCAGGGATTCTCATGGTGTGTCCTTAGATGAGTCGGTGGTGACATTTAAGGATAATGACTGTTGATGATTAATACGACTGCCTACATACGTATTCAATGTTTTAAAAAATAGAAAGAATTTAGTGGTTTAATCGGTCTATAATGTAAACAAATTGATAATAGCGACAAGAAAATGATAAAAAGCTTACTTTGTGTATTTTTACTAAGTGTTAGTACTGGAGTTTTTGCAGCAAATATAACAATTAAAAATGCTAATAATGACCCATTACCTAATGCTGTTGTGTGGCTAACTGCAGGAGATTCCTCTAGCGTTATTCCTCCAGAAGCACCTTATGCGATGACCCAGCAAAATCGAGAATTTAAGCCGCGTATTTTAGTTGTCCCACAAAATGCAAAGGTAGAGTTTCCGAATGCGGACTCAATCATGCATCATGTTTATTCATTTTCTAAAGCTAAAACATTTGAATTAAAGCTATATAAGGAGCACCCAAAAGCGCCCATTACTTTTGATCAAACAGGGGTTGTTGAGCTTGGCTGTAATATTCATGATTGGATGTTAGGTTATATTGTGGTGGTCGATAGTTCTATTTTTGCAATCACTGATGAAAATGGTCATGTTGATTTAAATGCCAATGCAGGCGAATACACGTTAAGTGTTTGGCATTCTGGGTTTAGTGATATTAGTAAGGTTGAATCTCAAACTATTACTGTGGCTACTAACCCGATCACTTATAAAGTAAAGCAGGAAATTGCGGAGCAAATTGACTTTGCTACGGATGAATTTGATGACTATTAATCGTTTAACGAGGCTGATATTTTTAGCCGGTGCTTTATGTTTTAGTAATGCATTGTATGCACAAGTAAAAGGCTTGATACAAATTAGAGCCGTGCAGGGTGACGATACACGTAGCTTCCAAGAGGGCGGCCTTGGGCTATATCGGCACGATACTAAAAGCGACGAACTTATTTTATCCCAAGGTATTTTAGATTTTAATGTTGATTTAGCATCTAGTTGGTCGGCTCATGGGGTGTTAAATGCGAATCAAGATCCTGACGTTGGCCTTGGTTTTACGCAAGCTTATATAAAGTATCAGCCGCTATCTAACAGCAACTATAAATGGCATGTGCGTGTAGGGGGCTTTTATCCACTTATGTCGCTTGAAAACCCTGATATAGGATGGACTTCTCCTTATAACTATACAAACTCAGCTATTAATAGCTGGATAGGCGAGGAAGTACGCACTGTTGGCGCAGAGGTAACTATTAAGCGCCCAGCAAAACGTTTTAACAGCGCTCTTAGCTTTAGTTTTGTAGGTGCTACATTTAAAGGCAATGACCCTGCCGGTACTTTACTTGCTTGGCGTGGTTTTGCATTACACGATAGGCAAACTACATTTAACGAAAGTGTTAAATTTGCGCCTGTAGCGGCATTAAATACGTATGAATTACGCTGGCAAGCTAATCAGGTTTTACCGTTTGAAGAAGTAGACGGACGTTTTGGCTATTACGCTGGCGTACACTGGGATTACTTAAAAAAATCACAATTTCGAATTTATTATTACAACAATAACGGTGACCCAACCACACTTAATATTAGTACAGGGCAGTATGCTTGGGATACTCGCTTTACAAGCGCCGCTTGGCTTTATAAGTTTAATAATAAAACCCGCTTTATAGCACAGGTACTTAATGGTAAAACCGAAATGGGCGCTAATGCTTTAATAGATAATGCCTTTTACAGCCATTATTTAATGTTAAGCCATAAAGAAGGCAAGCATCGAGTTTCTGTACGCTACGATTACTTTAAAGTGACAGATAACGACACTACTGCGTTTGATCCTAATGCAAGCAATGGAGAAGGTTTAACCGCAACATGGCGCTACCAGCTCACTAATAAACTACAAATAGGGGTTGAAGGTTCTGCACTTAAAAGTGTTGCAAAAAATAGAGAGCCAATTGGATTTAATGAACGAATCTCGCAGCAGCAAATAATGCTAAACGCTCAATGGCGATTTTAGGTTTTATAAACTAGATTTATTATCAAAAAGGTAGGTATTAAATATGGTTTTTTTTGGAGTAATTAATGAATTTGAATAGTATCCGCGTCAAAGTCTCTTTTCCTATTGTTATTTTAGGTATTGCTATCTTGTCGTTAATTATTGGGTATTCATACTTAATTAACTTACAAAAAAATGCATTAGATGTGCAATCCGATAAATTTATTAAGGCTGTGTCTCTTGCTTTGAGTGCCGACAGGGATTTGTATCAAGCAAAGGTTGCTGAGTTAAATTTAGTCGCACATAACGACAATAAAGAAGCTTATTTGCAAGAACATAAAGAAAATGCTGAGCAAGTAACGCAAAGGTTAGAGCAGTACTTAACTTTGTTATCGGACTATCCAAAAGCTATAAATGGGCTTCGCGGTTTTGATGGTGCTTATAATACTTGGTTAAACGCTTCACTGGCCTATATGAATGATAAAACAAATCTAAAAAAACAGTCTCAATCAGAAAAAGCATTTGACGAATTAAGAGCTACGCTTGATCAAGCTGGTGAATTAGCAGAGCAAACATCGGTTGAAGAAGTTCAAAAACTATCAGACACAATTGCTTCAACTAAGTTAACTATGCTTATTTTTGTCATATTAATTTTATTAGTGGCGTGTTGGTTTAGTTACCTTATTCCTAAGCAATTAACACAGCAAATTAACTATGTAACTTCTCGTATTAACGATATAGCCTCTGGTGATGGCGATTTAACTGGCAGGATCGCTATAACGTCTAAAGATGAGTTTTCTGAACTTGCAACGCAGTTCAATCGATTTCTCGACAACTTACAGCAATTAATTCGCGATATTTTAGAGCAATCAAAAGAGCTAAGTGAATTAGGAGGTGAGTTAAGTCAGGTTGCAAATAAAAACAATGCTGTAAATCAAACGCTCAGCCAAGCCTCTGAGTCAATAGTAAGTGCAGTGCATGAGATGAGTGTAGCAAGTAGAGAAGTTGCAGGTGTTGCTCAGCAATCATCAACAGAAGCTGATAAATCGTTAAATTTAGCTCAGCAAGGACTAACAGCGGTTGCGCACTCTAGTTCTCGTATTATTTCTTTGTCGCAAAATATGGAGCAAGCTATGGCGCGCTCTACAGAACTACAACAAAGTTCTGATAACATTGCCAAAGTACTTGAGGTTATTCGTGCAATTGCAGAGCAAACAAATCTGCTGGCGCTTAATGCTGCTATTGAAGCCGCGCGAGCTGGTGAATATGGCAGAGGTTTTGCTGTGGTAGCAGATGAAGTAAGAACATTGGCTACACGCACGCAAGTAAGCACAAACGATATTCAAAAAATGATAGAGCAATTTGCAACGAGCGTAGAACAATCAATTAAAGCGATAGATGAAGGTAAGCAATTTGCAGATGATGCGGTTGGCTCGTTTAGTCAAACTAATGATGTGCTTAATGCAATGCAAAGCTCGTCTACTAAAGTAAATGATATGGCGATGCAAACAGCGCAAGCGACTGAAGAGCAGACAACGGTTGCAGATGAAATAAGTCAAAACCTATCATCATTAAACGATCAAACTTTAGAAGGGGGAGCGCTTGCTCGAACTACTGAAGATGTATCTAAAAACATGGAACAATTGACAGATGAGCTAAATCACTTAGTGCATCGATTTAAAGTTTAAATAAGCTGATTATCGGGTTAGATAACTCTTTAAGGTTTTGAAATATAACTGTACTTATGTTGTTTGCTAGCTAGAGTTCAGTTTGAATCGTCATTATAAAAATAAAAAGGGACTTTAAAAGTCCCTTTTTTAATGCAATTTTAACCTTGAGAAGTCAACAAAGCCTAAAGTGAATTAGTATTATTTTTTATCAAAAGCGCGTTTCATGTAGTTAGGTGTAGCGAGTGCACCATGATGAATACCGCTGTTGTAGTATTCACTTTGCTCAGCTATTTGTGCTGCGCCGTCTTCTCTAAAACCGTCAAATGCTTGTGATTTACGTGCAAGTGTTACCGACCATAAACCGCTTGGGTAAATTGGTTGTGGGAATGGCAGTGTTTGTAAATCGTTAAAGCCTACGCTTAGCATTGCTTCGCGCATTTCAACTAATAATGGCATATGCATAAGAGGTGATTCGCTTTGTTGTACTAAAATACCACCTGGGCGCAGTGCATCTAAACAGCTTGTGTAAAACGCATGATTAAATAAACCTTCACCTGGACCCACCGGATCGGTGCCATCAACAATAACCACGTCGATAGATTCGCCAGCGGCTTCGCGCATGTATTTAATACCGTCGTCAAACATAACCGTTGCACGGGCGTCGTTGTTAGATTCACAAAGCTCTGGGAAGTATTTTAACGACATTTGCGTTACTACTTCGTCTATATCTATTTGCGTTACAGTTTCTACGCCTGGGTGTTTTAATACTTCGCGTAAAGTACCGCAGTCGCCGCCGCCAATAATAACGACGTTTTTAGGGTTTGGGTGCGCTAAAAGTGCAGGGTGGCTGATCATCTCATGGTAAAAGAAGTTTTCGCGGGTTGTTACCATAGTACACCCGTCGATGATCATTAAATTACCAAAGTCTGTGGTTTCAAACATTTCTACCTTTTGAAAAGGAGACTGTTTTTCATCTAACTTTTTATTAATACGTAATGAAAATGCGCTGCCATCGCGGTCGCTAATTTCAGTAAACCACTTACTTTGATCTAAATTTGCCATAGTTACTATTACACTTTTTTAGGTTGAGTATGAAAAAGGGGCAATTCTGCCAGTGCTTGGCGTTTTGCTCAATGACATTTTAACTGATTTGACGAATAAAGTTAGTTAGGAGTGAGTGAAAGTTCAATTTTTGTTAGCCTAGTGGATAGTGACGTATTAAAATGCGCCTTTATACCTAATTGACTAAAGAAGAGTTGCCATGACCTGGGGTTTAGAAACAGCACGCGCCACTTATAACGTTGCTCATTGGAGTGATGGTTATTTTGATATTAACGCACAAGGCGAACTGGTGGCTTACCCAGATGGCGACCAAACAAAACCGGCCATTTCTTTAACGCAATTAACAGAGCAGTTTAAACAACAAGGTTTAACGTTGCCGGTTTTAGTACGCTTTACCGATATTTTAAAAAATCGTGTAGACACCCTTACTAATGCGTTTACGCAAGCGCGAGCAAATCGTGAATATAACGGTAAATACACCTGTGTTTACCCAATTAAAGTAAATCAGCAACGTTCTGTAGTAAGTAAGCTATTAGCGCATCCAAGCGGGCTTGTTGGCCTAGAAGCAGGCTCAAAGCCAGAACTTATGGCTATTTTGGGCGTAGCAAAAGAGCCAATCACTATTGTGTGTAACGGCTATAAAGACAGTGAGTTTTTACGCTTAGCATGTATTGGTCAAGCAATGGGCCACAGCGTAAAAATTGTGGTAGAGAAGCTTTCAGAACTAACCACACTACTTGAAGAAATAGACAACCTAGGCATTGAACCTGCTATTGGTATTCGTATTCGCCTAAATTCAGTAGGCAAAGGCAAGTGGCAAAACACGGGCGGCGAAAAAGGCAAGTTTGGTTTAACGGCAGGCCAAGTACTAAGTGCTGTTGAAGTGCTGAAAAAGCATAATAAGCTGCACTTAATGCAAATGGTGCATTTTCATATTGGTTCTCAAATTGCCAACATTCGTGATATTCACCGTGCTTTACGTGAATGTGCACGCCACTTTGCTGAGCTTACACAATTAAACGTACCGTTAAATACCGTTGATGTGGGCGGCGGCTTAGGCGTTGATTACGAGGGCTCTGGCTCGCGTAGTGCTTGTTCAATGAATTACACCGTAGAAGAGTATGCGCGTAATGTAGTGAATGCATTTGCAGAAGTGTGCGATCAGCATAACCTTACGCATCCGGCCATTATCACCGAATCGGGGCGTGCTTTAACCGCTCACCATGCGGTATTAATTACCGATGTAATTGACGTAGAAAAAGCGCCCAATCATTTAAATCCAGAGCCACCGCTTGAAAATAGCGCGTTAGTGCTTGATGAAATGTGGCAGTGTTTACAGCGTTTAAACCCGCGTATGGCACTTGAGATTTATCACGACGCTATGCACTTATTTAGCGAAGCGCACGATCAGTACGTGCATGGCTTAGTAAGCATGCTAGAGTGGGCGAAAATAGAGCAGCTTTACTTTACTATTTTACATCGTGTACGTGCATCGCTTAGTAATAACGCGCGCGCGCACCGTGAAGTCCTCGACGATTTAAACGAAAAGCTTGCCGATAAACTCTTTGTTAACTTTTCATTATTTCAGTCATTGCCTGATGTATGGGGTATTCAGCAGTTGTTTCCGGTTATGCCAATCGAAAACTTAACTCAACCATTGACTCAGCGCGCGATTATTCAAGATATTACCTGTGACTCTGACGGTCAAATCCGCGAATACGTTGAAGGCGCTGGTATCGAAACCAGCCTACCAATACCAGAATATAAACACGGCGAGCAATACCACATTGCTATGTTTATGGTGGGTGCATATCAAGAAATTTTAGGCGATTTACATAACCTATTTGGTGACACTGATTCAGTGCATGTAGAGCTTAACGATGAAGGTTATGTGTTAACCAATGCTATAAAAGGTGATAGCGTTAAGGATGTATTAAAGTTTGTTGACTATGATAGCGCCATTTTAGCTGACAACTTTGCGTACCAAGTTAATAAACTTGATGTATCAGCGCAGTGTAAAGAAGGTTATTTAGCTGAGCTTAATGCAGGCCTTGAAGGCTATACCTATTTTGAAGATTAATTTGTAAGCAACTGAAAGCGCAGTATTAGTGGCTGCGCAATGTTTAAAGGAATGGAAGTAATGTCAGTTATTCGCGGTGTATTTAGTATTATTTTTTACACAATAAACACACTTTTTTGGTTTGTGCCTATTTTTATTTGCGGGCTTATAAAGCTTATACCTATTAAGCCTCTACAAAAGGTTATGAGCTGGGCTGCAAAGCAATTTGCAACTATTTGGGTGACCTTTAATAGCTTAAATCAAAAGTTATTTACGCAAACTAAACTTAATGTAACTGGCCTTGAAGACCTTAAGCTAAAGGATTGGTACCTAGTAATTGCAAATCACCAAAGCTGGGTCGATATTTTAGTATTGCAGCGCGTGTTTAACCGTAAAATTCCATTTTTAAACTTCTTTTTGAAAAAAGAGCTTATTTACGTGCCTATTCTAGGTTTGTGTTGGTGGGCGCTTGATTTTCCGTTTATGACTCGCACGAGTAAAAGCCAATTAAAAAAGAATCCAAAGCTGCGAGGCAAAGACTTAGAAACCACGCGTAAAGCCTGCGAAAAATTTAAAGAGATGCCAGTAAGTGTGGTTAACTTTGTAGAAGGCACTCGTTTTACTACACAAAAGCACGCGCGCCAAAATAGCCCGTTTCCACATTTATTAAAACCAAAAGCGGGCGGTATCGCTTTTGTAATGCAAGCGATGGGCGAGCAAATTACTAAAGTGGTTAACGTTACAATTCATTACCCTGATGGCATTCCTACATTCATGGATTTTGCAGGTGGTAAGGTAAAAAATATCAACGTACACGTGGATGTAAGGCCTGTAAGCGAAGAGCTTATTGGTGACTACACCGGCGATTCTGAATTTAGAGTGCGCTTTCAAAGCGAGCTAAATCGTTTATGGGAAAATAAAGAGCAAACATTACAATCGCTCGAAAAACACCCCAAATAAAAGGCAAAAATATGAGCTTACAGTTATGCTAAAAAAGTGGTTACCAAATTGGCTTAACGGCTTAATTGTGGGCTGCGTATTGTTTTCTAATGTAATGCTTTTTGGCTCACTAGTATTTGTACTAGGGCTTATTAAGTTATTACTGCCTTTGTCTGTTGTTAACTCTTTATTGCACAGCGCTTATCGAGGGTGGTGTAATGGCAATCGGTTTGGCTTGTGGCTAGGTTGTCCTAATATTGTGGTTGATATAAGTGGCGATTTAAATTCAAAAAGTTGGTATTTACTTATATGTAATCACACGAGTTGGTTAGATATAACCGTGCTTAGCTCATTACATGCATTGCCAGCCCCTAAGTTTTTTTTAAAAGATGAATTAAAATACGTGCCTTTTATTGGTACTGGTGCGTGGACTATGGGTATGCCGTTTATGAAACGGGTAAGCAAAGCACAGCTTGCTAAAAACCCAAAGTTGAAAGGGTTGGATGTAGAGCGCACAAAGCACAGCTGTCGCAATTTTCGTCACTATCCTACTACCATCGTTAATTTTGTTGAAGGCACACGCTTTACGCCAGCTAAGCATAATCTGCAGCAAAGTCCTTTTAAGCACTTATTAAAACCCAAAGCGGGTGGCATTGCTTTTGCGCTTGAAGTGCTAGCCAACCAATTTGATGCCATGCTAAATACAAGTTTAGTGTATAGCGGTAAAACAGATCACGTTTGTCGGAACTTACTCAAAGGCGAGCTAGATTCTATTTATGTTTCAATAGACGTAACGCCCATTAATGACAATATGCAGGGCAGCTATCAAACCGATGACGTATTTAAAGCTAATTTTCAACATTATGTGAATGAGCTATGGGTTGCGAAAGATCAGCAGCTTGCCGATATTTATGCTCAACAAGGTTTACCTGAACCACAAATCAGTAAGGAAATTGAAACACTATGACCAACACCCACCTACAGGAGTTAATAGCTCCTTGGTTTGAAAAAGTACCCGATGCGGATTTTCTTAGTTCTATTACCGCAGTTTCAATAGGGATTTTTTCTTTATTAATTGTTTACTTATTTACTCGTAGGTTAATGTTACCAGGCATTCAAAAAGTGGTAACTAAGCTTTCGCCTCAACGTATTGGTTCGTTGTCGCCTATGCTAAATAAGCTTAATAGACGTATTGCAGGTATGCTTTGCTGCGTATTATTTTTGGCGACCTTTGACAGTGTTTATCCGGTTAATGAGCTGACCGCTGAAATTTTGAAAACGGTTGGCCAAGCCATACTAATTATTCATGTAGGTTTTATTTTTAGCAGTATTGTAAGTATTGCGGGTTCTATTTATAACCAATTGGAGTTTGCACGCGAAGTCCCTATTCAGGGCTTAATTCAGGTTGTTAAGCTAATCACCTTTATTGTGTGTGCTATTTTAATTGTAAGTATTTTCCTTGAGAAATCTCCCACTTATATTCTCTCTGGCTTTGGTGCTATTGCAGCTGTTACGTTATTAGTATTTAAAGACACTATTTTAGGCTTTGTAGCGAGTATTCAAATCGCAGCAAATCGCCTAGTAACCTATGGTGATTGGATTCAAGTAGAAAACTACGGCGCCGATGGCGAAGTAATTGATTTGGGTTTAAACACTGTAAAGGTACGTAACTGGGATAACACCATAACAACTATTCCAACTTATATGCTAGTTGCGGGTTCGTTTAAAAACTGGCGTGGTATGCAAGAGTCGGGCGGTAGACGTATTAAACGTTCACTTAATATAGATATGCACAGTATTTGTTTAGTAAGTGACGAATTTAGAACACAAATTGATGCGGCTATTCCGTTGCATGATTACATTCGAGTGACGACATTACCCGCTCAGGTTTCTAATTTAGGGCTGTTTCGTCGTTATGCTGAGGGCTATTTAAAGCAGCACAGTAAAATTAATACGTCGCTTACGTTAATGGTACGAGAGCTACAACCAATGAACCACGGGTTACCGATTGAGTTTTATTGCTTTAGTGAAGACAAACGCTGGATTTCGTACGAGCATCTACAAGCCGAAATAATGGACCATTTACTTGCAGTATTGCCAGTGTTTGGGCTTAGGGCATATCAAAGTGTTAGTGGGCAATTAAGCCCTCCTAACGAGCAACAAACAGATAAGCCAACATTTAGAGTGATGGCAAATAGTGCTGCAAAAGACCCACAGCAATAAATAAAGCTAAGAGCCACCAAATAGGTGGCTTTTTAAATCGCAGCCATGCAAATGTAATTATTACTAACGCAACCTGCCAAAGGTTATGCACAGCCGATGTCCAAATTGGTGAATACAATGCGGCCGCTAAAAAACCGACTACCGCTGCATTAAGCGCCGCTATTGAACTTGCAAAACGTGGCTTACTTGCCAAATTAATCCAACTCTTCTGAAACGCCAGTATAAGTAAAAAACCAGGCATAAATATAAGCAGTGTAGCTATAAGGGCACCCACTAAAGGTTGCTCAGTAGTAAGTTGTGCGCCTAAGTAAGTAGCAATAGTAAACATTGGTCCTGGCACTGCCTGTGCACTCGCGTAAGCACTTAAAAACTGATCATCACTCAATGCTGGTACGCCAGCTTGAAGTACTGGCAGTACTACGTGTCCGCCGCCAAACACCATTGCACCCGCTTGGTAAAAAGGGGTAAACAAAGCAAACTCATGTTCTAGTGGAATAAAGCTAACCCCAAGTAAGAGCGCAAATAACCCCAGTGCAATCCAATTAATATTACTGTTTTTACTGCTAACATCGTCTGCTACTGTGCCAAGTTTTAATAAAGGCCATATAGCACCTACTGTTGCTGCAGTGATTAAAATCGCTATTTGAGTTCCCATCATTGGAAATAACACCAAGGCAAGTGTACTCATTATCGCAAGTAACTTAAGCGCAGCACTTGTACAAAAGCTTTTAGCCATACTAAGTGTTGCATCCGCGACTATAACAACGGCAAATAACTTTAAGCCTGCAATAATTGCAAAGTAAACAGCGTCAAACTGATGGGCACTAACCGCAAGCAGCACCATTATTAAAAACGAAGGCAAGGTAAAGCCTACAAAAGCAGCTATACCACCCAGTACTCCTGCACGCTCAACACCAATAGCAAAACTAACTTGGCTAGAGCCTGGCCCTGGTAATGCTTGGCTTAAACTAATAAGTTGTGCGTAACGGGTGTTAGTTAGCCAATTTAACGAATCTACAAAGTGGCGCTTAAAATAGCCTAAATGCGCAGCGGGGCCACCAAAACTCATGCACCCTAGTAAAAAAAATTGTCTAAAAATAGCAATTAACATTGCGCCAATATCCTTTGTAAAATTCATTAAATTGTCACAGCGTAGTATGACATTTTTATTAAAACGGCACATTAGTTTGAGGTCTGTTTAACAATCAAGCAAGATGCGCTGCTTTTAACACTCTCTTCATAGTTTGTTCATACATGTATTTGCATACTCTTGCTAAATTCTTAATGAATAGGGTATCACCATGACTTTAACTAAATCACTTTTAAGCGTAACCGTAGTAGCTGTATTACTTTCTGGTTGTGAAATGAATAACACCGGCAAAGGTGCGGCTATTGGCGCAGCAGCGGGNGTGGCGTATTAGGTAAAGCAACAAGTAACCATAAAGATAAGCGTATTTTCATAGGCGCAGCTATCGGCGCACTAGCTGGCGCTGCAGTGGGTAACTACATGGATAAGCAAGAAGAAGCATTTCGTGATGAACTTGCAGGCTCTGGTGTTGAAGTTGTACGTGAAGGAGATAACTTGCGTTTAGTTATGCCATCTAATATTACGTTTGCGACCGACCAATCTTATATTTCGTCTGGCTTTAACGATACCTTAGATGCTATTGCTAAAGTGATGAACAAATACGAAAAAACGTACCTAAGTATTGAAGGCCACACAGATAGCACAGGTAAAGACAGCTACAACATGAACCTATCGCGTGAACGTGCTCAAAGCGTTAAAAACTACTTAGTGAACCAGCAGATTATGGCTGAGCGTGTAAGTACTATGGGTTATGGCGAAACACGTCCAATTGCGACTAACGATAGTGCAAATGGCCGTGCTCAAAACCGCCGTGTAGAAATTCAAATAGTGCCAAACACAGAAGAATAATTAGTCTTTATTAAGCTGTAATTCACACAGTTTTTGATACAACGGGTTACTTGCTACTAATTCTTGGTGGGTACCCGTTGCTATAATCTCTCCATTTTCCATTACCACAATCACATCGGCATGTTTAACCGTTGCTAGTCTATGGGCAATAATAAGCGTGGTGCGGTTTTGCATTAAATGCTCAAGCGCTGCTTGTACATGGTGCTCACTTTGAGCATCGAGTGCGCTGGTGGCTTCATCTAAAAGCAGTATTTCAGGGTCTTTTAAAATAGCGCGTGCCAGTACAATACGCTGCTTTTGCCCACCCGATAACCTCACACCTTGCTCACCTAAAAAACTGTTATAACCTTGCGGTAATTGTTTAATAAATTCATCTGCATGAGCATGTTTTGCAGCGGCATATACTTGCTCGTCACTTGCATTTGGGTTGCCGTAGCGAATGTTATGCATTACATCGGAGCTAAATAAAATAGGGTTTTGCGCTACCATACCCATTTTACCTCTGAGGGTATTAAGCGATAATTCTTTAATGTTTATATCTTTAAATTTAATGGCTCCGCTAGCCGGATCGTAAAAGCGCTGTAGTAATTCAAATAAGGTTGTTTTACCTGCGCCAGAAGGGCCAACAATAGCCACAGTTTGGCCTTGAAGAATATTTAAACTTATTTTATTAAGTGCGCTTACGTCTGGGCGAGAAGGGTAGTTAAAGCTTATATTCTCAAGCGTAATAGCAGGGCTGTTACTATTTTTTAGTAAGTTACTATCTTGTGGATTTAGTGGGTTTTCTATCTCACTTTTAACAGCAAGTAACTCAAGTAATCTTGCAGCTGCGCCTGCTGCGCGTTGTAGTTCGCCATATACTTCAGCAACGGTTGCCACCGACATTGCCACCATAATAGCGTAAAACACAAAGGCTCCTAGCTCACCGCCAGTCATGGTACCTGCTAATACGTCGCTGCCGCCGACCCACAGCATTGCGCTAATAGCGCTAAAAGTTAAAAATATTACCGCTGCAATTAAAAACGAACGTTGCTTAATACGGCTTTTAGCCACATTAAAGGCTTTTTCGGTTTCAAGTGCAAAAGCGTGCTGCTCTTGCTCTTCGTGGCTATAGCTTTGCACAACTTTAATATTTTGAATGATCTCGCCGGCATAGGTGCTTATATCGGCTATGGCATCTTGGCTGGAGCTTGCAAGTTTGCGCACCTTTTTACCAAATATCATCATAGGAACAAGTACCAACGGCACACAAGCAACAACCACTAAAGTAAGTTTTAAATTAGTAAACAACAGCATAGCAAGTCCACCAACCAGCATAAGTACACTGCGAAGCGCCATAGAAAATGATGAACCAATAATTGATTGCAGTAATGTTGTGTCGGTTGTTAAACGCGACATAAGCTCGCCACTGCGGTTTTCTTCAAAGTAGCTTGGGTGCAAAGTAACAATGCGATTAAACACGGCTTTGCGAATATCGTTACTGACTCGTTCGCCAATCCACGACATTAAATAAAAGCGGCTAAAGGTGCCCGCGGCCAATAAACTAATTAAACCAATAAGCACTAATACAGCTTGTTGTAGCTGATCTTTAGAGCCAGCTATAAAGCCATGATCTATGACAAACTTAACCCCTTGACCTAATGATAAGTTAACACCAGCGGTGACTAAAAGGGCGCCAAGTGCCGCTACTACCATCCATTTATACGGTTTAATAAACGCAAAAATAGGTAATAAACTACTAAAAGCGGCTTTTTCGGGCTTAGGGCTTGTTTTTGACATAGTGGATTCTTTTTAAAGGTTAAGGTATAGATATGGCACTAAGATAATAAAAATCAATACTATTAAATATTGGCCAATAAGGAAACGTTATGACTACTGCAACCGTAAGTGGAGAATTTAATGTAAATCTGGCCCCTATAGAAGGCTACGCAAGCGGCCAAAACGGCGTTAATTTAGGGCGTATGTCGATAGATAAAACATTTAAAGGTAGCTTAAATGCCACCAGCCAAGGCGAAATGCTAAGCGCCATGACTCCTACACAAGGAAGTGCCGGTTATGTTGCCATAGAGCAAGTAATAGGCGAGCTTGAAGGTAAAAAAGGCAGCTTTGTATTACAGCATTTTGGCACTATGGATAAAGGCCAAGACAGCCTAATTTTAAATGTAATTCCCGACTCAGGCACTAATGAGCTAGAAGGGTTAACGGGCAGTATGAAAATACGTATTGAGCAAGGGATTCACTACTACGATTTTGAATACACTTTATAAGATACACAAGGATTAAAATGCAAAAAGTAATCGAATTTAGAAAGACCCGTTTTTTGGGTGGGGTAGATATAGTCGCACTGAATGACCGCATACAGGAATTAAACCAAGATGGCTGGAAAGTAGTAAACGCAGTGCCATTGACAGGCTTTTATGGGAAAGTGCATGGTTATACTTTATTTATTGAAACTGACGAGTTTTAAATGACATTTACAGTATGGTTAAGCCTAGCGGCTATTTGTATGATGGGCGCAATGTCGCCAGGACCAAGTTTAGCGGTGGTTTTAAAGCACTCACTTAACGGCAGTATGAAAAACGGAATGCTTGCCGCGCTCAGCCATGGTACTGGTGTTGGGTTATACGCAGGTGCATCGTTATTAGGGCTAGGCGCTTTAATGATGCAGTTTCCGACTGTTTATCAAATACTGGTGTATTTAGGCGCAGCCTATTTGGCATATTTAGGTATAAAAATATTGCTAGCAAAACCCAGCAATAACGAACTTGAAGTACAAAAAAGTGAAGTAAGTGCTGGCCAGGCTTTACAAGATGGCTTTGCTATTGCGTTTTTAAACCCCAAGCTCGCTATTTTCTTTTTAGCCTTGTTCTCACAATTTATAGACCCTCAGCTACTTACTTTAAACGTGGGTATAATTATGTGTTTAACCGTGTTTGTAATTGATACCGGCTGGTATTTGCTGGTCGCGTTACTGACAGAGGTTTCAAAAAATCGCTTTGGTTTTACCAAGCAAAGTCCGTGGCTTGATAAAATATTGGGAGTCATATTTATTGCCCTTGCGATAAAAGTGGTGCTAAGCCTTTAAATCGCGTTCCCGATGCAGGGGCGCGTGCCTCTATGTCCCCTGCAGCCTAACCCTCATGCCCTGCATACGTATTCATCACAATAAGTTCACCTTTTAGTTACAATTTGTTGGTTGTGTTTTAAACAACACAGCAATACCTGACAACAATAACTCAAAGGTTCACACACATGGACAAGTTTAAACTAAGTGCACTTATGCTGGCTTTATTTGCCGCTAATAGTGCATTGGCTGCAAACGAAAGCTCAACAAATCAATCACCTAGTGCACAAGTTGAAGATTTAGAAATTATTGAAGTGCGAGGCTTTAGTCGCAGTTTAATCCAATCTTTAAATCAAAAGCGTTTTAGCGATACGGTGTCAGAACAAATTTCTGCCGATGATTTAGGGGCGCTGCCTGATATTTCAATGGCCGATGCACTTACACGATTACCTGGTATTTCAGCGGTACGAACGGGCGGGCAAGCAGCGCAAATTAATATACGCGGGCTGTCGGGCGGG
>NZ_AUTI01000342.1:0-20950 GCF_000497995.1 Pseudoalteromonas sp. TB25 | reverse complement strand
CACCTAATGCTACCGATACAGGGTAGGGTTGCCCTGGGTTTTCTTTACACCATTCTTGAAAATCAAGCGCGCCACCACGATGTGACAACCAGCGCATAATTATTTTATTTTTGCCTAATAATTGCTGGCGATAAATGCCTAAATTTTGGCGCTTTTTATAAGGCCCTTTGGTAACTGTAAGGCCCCAAGTAATTAATGGTGCTGCATCACCTGGCCAGCAATGTTGAATAGGTAATTTAGTTAAATCTACATCATCACCTTCTAAAACTACTTGTTGGCAAGGCGCTTTTTTTACTTCTTTTGCAGGCATATTAAGCACTTGCTTAAAAATAGGTATAGCGCCTAGAGCTTCTTTAATACCCTTTGGTGGATCAGGTTCTTTTAAAAAAGCGAGTAGCTTGCCCACTTCGCGAAGCTCGCTAACATCTGTTTGGCCCATGCCCATTGCTACGCGTTTTGGTGTACCAAATAAGTTGGTAAGCACCGGCATATCGTAGCCTTTTGGGTTTTCAAATAATAACGCAGGGCCTTTTGCACGCAATGTGCGATCAGATATTTCGGTCATTTCAAGATACGGGTCGATTTCTTGGGTGATACGTTTAAGTTCGCCTTTTTTTTCAAGCAAATCGATAAAATCACGTAGATCTTTATATTTCATTGTGGGCCGCTATTAAGCAAAAGAGTTAAAGTATTATACCCATTTCATGCAAGCCAAGTCATTACTTGCACTTAAAACTTAAAGCGCTCTACGGCACTCGTTAAAGAGTGTGCAAGTTGGTTTACGTCTTCACTTTCGCTTGCTAGGGTTGTCGCGTTTTGGGCATTCAAGGTTGCTTGCTCTGTCACCTTTGCCATTATTTGTTGAATGTCGCCACTGTTAGTCAATTGCTCATGTGATGCATGAGCAATTTGCTCACTCATCTGATTAACAGACAACAATGTGCTTTTAATACGCTCTACGGCTTTATTTAGTTCAGTGCTGTTTTTAACACATTGCTTGGCTTGGTGTTGGCCATCAGTAATGTGTTCTTGAGTTGTTTTAGTGTGTTGTTGCAATGTTTGGATCATGGTGTTTATTTCGCTAGTCGAGGTTTGTGTACGTGCAGCTAATGATCGAACCTCATCAGCAACTACAGCAAACCCGCGTCCGTTTTCACCCGCTCGCGCTGCTTCAATTGCAGCATTAAGTGCAAGTAAGTTAGTCTGCTCGGCAATGCTACTAATTGTTTCAACAATGGCTTCAATAAGCTGAGTGTACTGTGCGAGTTCTTCTGTGCTGCCTACTGCTTTATCAAGACGCTGCAATAAAGTTTCTATACTTAGACTATTTTGATTAGCAATCTCGTTTACATCATTTGCAAATTGCGATGCGTTTGTTATTTCACTTGATGTTTTATCTGCTTGCTCATAAACCGCTTGTGAGTTGGTTAGCATATTGTGTGCAAGCGATGTTGCCTGCGCGCTTCGCTCTAACTGCTGTTGTGCAACAACCGTCATTTGCTGACCTTTTTCACTGGTTTTAATAGCGCTGCGGTCTAGCTCGTGGGCGTCACTACTAATTGCACCAATTAGATTAGTAAGGTCTTCACTGAGTGTATTTATGTTATTTAGCAAAGTACCAAATTCATCTTTACTACGTGGGTGGCTTCGCTTTGATAAATCACCTGAGGCGATTCGGGCTAAATCGCGGTTTACTTTTTTAAGCGGTTTTAGCATTGCGCGAGTTGTAAAAATAGAGATAGCGATAATCAATATAATTAAAACAATCGTAATAATTACTACAGAACTAATCCCTGTATTTATGGCGGCCTTTGCATTAGTTTGTAAGGCATTAAAGCGCTCATCAGCCAATTTATTAAGTTCAATAAGCTGACCTTCTGTTGTTATAAATTGCTGTTGAAAGTGTTCAAAATTTTGAGCCGCAGCAATAGTACTTTTGAGCACTTTATTTTGTTGGGCGTAAATTCCTGTATCGTTGTTAAGTAACTCTCTTAATTGATTAAACTTAGCCGTTAAATTTTTAGCATTAAACGCATTATTAAAAGGTAGCGCTTGTTGCTCTAAATAGGTGAAATTAGGTTGGATGTTATCTAGTAGAAATAGGGTATCTTGCTGATGGCTATTTAAATCATTGATACTTGTAGTTTGAGTAATGCTTTTTATATTATTGCTTAAGTTAAACAATAAATCGTCTATACGGGTCGCTGTTCCAAACATAGCATTAAGTAACGCCTGCTGTTTTACAGGCACTTCTAAAAGTTCTATATCAAGTAAGTTAGAACCTAAATTGTAAAGTTGCTCGTTAAACGTTGCTGATAATTCTATGGTGGAATTTTGCGCTACAAACTTACGCTCTTTAGCGCTAAACATTGCGACACTTACTTCAGTCAGTTGCTCGAAACCTGCGTTGGTACTGGCGAGTAAATTTTGCATTGTTATTTGTTGATTTAGTTGAGTGCTTAACAAATTGAGCATATCGCTAAATTGTTGTTGCTCAACTTGCGCCTGTTTTTTATTTTGTTGAAGTAAATCAAGGTTTGCTTGGCTGTAAGCTAAGGCGTTAAATTTGGTAATAGACAGTAATGATAGCCTTAAATCTTTGCTGAACTGTTGTACCGGAACCGCTAATTTTTCGGTTCGGGTATTGTTAACGCTAATTTTGTTTAATGACCAATAAAAAAATACACTACTTGTTAGCACCAATATGCCAATGGCTGTAAAGGCTAAAATTATTTTATGTTTGATCGCAATTGAACGCATAACTTCATCACAATAATGGGTCTTTAATTATTGTAGCATTATTGTAATTTATTGGTTGTTTTTATGTTAAACCTTGGTGCACTGTCTTTTTTTACCTGCGATGATTAACATGGCTTCATTACCCTTACCCCAAAACAGTACCTCTTCACTTATATATTTATTCCCTGATGCACTTTTTTCGTGATTAAGTACATGCACTTTATTGTTAAAGATAAGTTCGGCTTCAGAATTGTTAATGATGTTGAGTTTTACGCTCTCATCATCGCATTGGTAAGCAGTACTGGTTTTTAAATCACTACAAGCGGTTAAGCTTAGTAAAATAGCGATTAATGCTAAATATACTTTCATTTTTCCTCCCATCTTCTTTAAGCGTTAGTTAAAACACAGGGCAAAATTTTAATCTAATGTAAGAATAACAAAGCAAAATTAACCGTTGGTGAAAGCAGCGCTTTAAGTTATGTTTATAGCAATATTTTTTGAGCTCGGAAGCTTTATGGCAGGTACTAACCTTTTAACGTTATTAGATGATATAACCACTTTACTTGATGACATTGCGACAATGAGTAAGGTTGCAACAAAAAAAACAGCGGGTGTATTAGGCGATGACTTAGCGCTCAATGCACAGCAGGTTACAGGTGTAGCAGCAGAGCGTGAATTACCGGTTGTTTGGGCTGTGGCAAAGGGCTCATTTTTAAATAAAGCGATACTCGTACCCGCTGCTTTATTAATAAGCGTATGGCTGCCTTGGTTAATAACACCGCTTTTAATGATGGGTGGTTTGTTTTTATGTTTTGAGGGAGCTGAAAAAGTATTTGCTAAGTTTTTGCCTCATAACAGTGAAGCGGTAGACGAAGATGAAAAGTTAGATTTAGTTGAGTACGAAAAACAAAAAATAAAAGGGGCAATAAGAACCGACTTTATTCTTTCTGCCGAAATTATTGTGATTACTTTAGGTACTGTGGCTGGTGCTACATTGCTTAATCAAGCTTTAGTGCTTTGTGTTATCGCAATTATAATGACTATTGGTGTTTATGGCTTAGTGGCAGGTATTGTAAAACTGGATGATGCAGGGCTTTATTTACTCAACCAATCAAAGGTAACAGCTAATAAATTTAAAGAATTACTTGGGAAAGGCTTACTCGCAGCAGCGCCTAGGTTGATGCAGTTTTTAGCATTTGCGGGCACCATCGCGATGTTTTTAGTAGGTGGCGGGATTTTAGTACATGGTGTTGAGTTACTGCATCATACTCAAGTCGATGTAACAAACTATGCCCAATCTGTTGCTGGCGGTACAGGAGAAGTATTAGCTCCTCTATTGTTTGATGGTTTGCTAGGCGTGATTGCTGGCTTAGTTGTCGTGCTTATACATGTAGGTTATACAAAGTTATTTAAAAAATAGCAGACACATTTAGTTATCATTTTCGTTACATTTTATAAGACTTTATATATTATGACTTCTTGTTGTTAATACAGGGAATTATGATGAATTTTCTTTTAAGATGTAACTTGTTAGTACTTCTGTTATTTGTAAGCTTTTTTAGCTTCTCAAAGCAGCCCCAAATCCCCGTGGAGTACTTCAGTAAAAATAAAGAGTTTAATCACGCTACTATTTCTCCAGGCGGCGAGTATTTAGCGGTTATAAATAAAGTTGCAGGTAAAAATGCGCTTGTTATTTTTGATACTGAAAACTTTAAAATGCTTCATGCAGTTGCCTTTGAAGGAAATGCTCAAGTTGGTGATTATCATTGGGTTAATAATGAACGAGTTGTTGTCACTAAAGAGTATTTAAAAGGGTGGCAAGACCACCCTGAATATCATGGTGAGATATTTGGCGTAAATGCTAATGGGGCTAGAGGTAAGTATCTAATTGGTTACCATGGTGAAATGCAAACAGGTACACGCCTTAAAAGGCAGACTCCTTTATACGGAACTTCATTTGTATTAGATCCCTTAGTTACTAACAAAAGAAAAATGTTAGTAGTTACCTATCCTTGGACCTCGAGTAATGAGCCGCATACTATTGTCTATGAAGTAGATGTATATACGGGCAAAAGGAAGCAAGTTACTTTGTCTCCATCACGTATGGCTGAATTTTTAACTGACCACGATGGTAATGTTCGTGTTTCAGTATCTACAGATAATTATATAGATGCAAAAATACATACTAAGGCAAAAGATGGCGGTGACTGGGAGAAATTAAATTTAAGAGAGGTTAGTTATGGCGATATTAGACTAAAAGCTTTTGATAAGTCTGGTGACAACATTTATATGACTGCTTCTGTTGGTGGCGAAGCTGAAGGGTTATATAAACTAAATTTAAATACTAAGGAAATTGAATTAGTTCATCAAGAACAATATATATCTCCAAAAAGAGTATGGGTTGATGAAGCTTCAAAAGAATTATTTGCAATAGAAAGTGAGTTAGGTTATCCAAACTATGCTTTTATAGATAAAGACTCTCATAAAAGTGTTCGTTTAAAGTCTTTGATAGAAGCATTGCAGGGCGACCAAGTGCAGTTAGTCAGTAGCACCTCTAATGGCGATATTAATGTTATTTACGCATCAAGTGATACCAACCCTGGTAAATATTACTTATACGATGGGGTACAAAATAAGCTAAGAATATTATTTTCAGCGCGTGGCTGGCTGAACGAAAATGAGCTTTCAAAGACAAAACCTATTCAATATAAAACTCGGGATGGTTTAACTATTTATGGGTATTTAACTGTTCCTAATGGTCTTGAAGATAAAAACTTACCTCTAGTTGTAATGCCTCATGGCGGTCCACATGGCCCTCGTGATTATTGGGGTTATGATTCTGAGGTACAGTTATTAGCAAGTAGGGGAATGGCTGTACTAAGAGTTAATTTTAGAGGTTCAGGTGGGTTTGGTCGAAACTTCGAAGAAGCAGGTTACCAAAAGTGGGGTTCTGATATTCAGTTTGATATTATTGATGGTGTTAAGTTTTTAATTTCTAATGGAACGGTAAACAAAAACAACATTTGTATAATGGGATCAAGCTTTGGTGCTTATTCAGCTTTGCAGAGCGCCATTTTAGAGCCAGACATGTTTAAGTGTGCAATTGGAACAGTTGGTATTTATGACCTACCGCTAATGTTTGAAGAAGGTGATATTTCAGGGCGTAGTACAGGACAAAACTATCTTGAAAACGTTTTAGGCACTGATGAAACGCTTTTGAAGGCATTTTCACCTAGCTATAATATAGATAAGCTTAAAGCAGCTGTGTTCATAGTTCACGCAGGTGAAGATGCACGAGCCCCTATTGAACAAGCCGAATCATTAATTGCTGCATTGAAAAAAGCTAACCATCCTTATAAGTACGTGTTATTGGAGGATGAGGGCCATGGTTTTTACAAAGAAGAACACAGAACTGCTTACTACAAACAAGTAATTAATTTTTTAGATAAACATTTAGAGTTATAAAATATTAAAGCAGCAAGTAACATACTTGCTGCTTTATTCACAGCTAGCTATTTTACAAAGAGATTCCAATTCAAATTGTGCTTTAGTATTTTTTTGCTCAATGGCCTTTTTATACCAATAAATAGCTTGCTGTTGATCCTGATCTATTCCCTGACCATCACGATACATTTGCGCTAAATTTAATTGCCCCCATTGAGAGCCCGATTCAGCAGCTTGTTTAAAGCTATTAAATGCTTCAACAAACAAACCATCTTTAAAATAAATAATGCCTTGTTGATTGTTTTTATCGAGCTTTAAGCCTTTATATAGTGGCTTAGGTTTGGGAGGATGCATCACAAACCCACCATAAAGGATGTTGGCATAAGGGCGCAGTACGTCGTAAATAGCTTCGTCTTTATACAAACGCTTTACTTCATCACGAGGGAGGGTGATCGTTTTAGTGGAAAAGTAATTGTCTTGAATTAGCTGGCTAGTACGCATTGCCAAAGTAATACTATTATTACGTTTATAGCTGTAGTTGCTTATCTGAAAGGTAATAAATTGTTCGTCAAAATTTAAAACTTGAGCAATTCTTAAATTGGTTAGGGTCCAAGGCTCGTGTGTAAATTTGTCGGCGTGTACTAAGTAGGTATCATATATTTTAGGCGTATTTAAATAGTTTTTCTTTTGAGTCTCGCTATTAAGGTGCTGTTGATAAACAAATAAAACAATCCAAAGTAATAAAAATACACCAATAAAGTATTTAGGTAGGCTTAGTTTTTCTATTAACGGTAGTTGCGATATTTTAACCGGTTCGCTTTTTCCGCATTGATAGCACTCGCGTTTATAGCTTAATTTTAAGGCAAGCATAGGTAAAATGCTAAATCGTAAATAGCGGCTTTTATTTACTAAATGGTAGGCGTCGCTTTGACAATGAGGGCAGCGTGTTGTTTGTGCAAAATGTGGAAATGATTCACTCGTGTTGAAAAGTAACATAAAGCACGCTCCTTGTTTAATTACCTAAAGGTAAAACAAGAAGCGTGTTAGTTAAAGCTACAAACTGTAAGTAAGTATGTCTGTTATTACTTATTTTGAGCTTTAGGCTTGATAGTGGTTTTTGCATCGGCAGCCATTAGAGCAAATACAGCATATGCAGCGGTATTTTGACGAAGCTTAGCAGGTGTTACTTTATCAAGCGTATCGTCAGCTGTATGGTGGTAATCAAAGTAATCTGTTCCATCTTGAGCAAGTTCAAAAATAGGTGCTGAGGTTGCTGCTTTAAGTGGAATTAGATCAGGGCCACCATTCGCTTGGTTTTTACCAATATGCTCAATATTTAACGGCGAAAGTTCTTCTGCAATAGCACGCACTACAGGAAGTGACTCTGCGCTTACGTTCGATTCAAAAGCATATACAACATCAGCGCCAAAATCAGACTCAGCTGCTGCAACAATATTGCTTAGCTCGTTTTTATGCTTTGCAAAATAGGCTTTTGCACCCCAAAGGCCTAGCTCTTCGGCTGCAAAAAGTACCACACGAATACTTCGCTTAGGACGCTTTACATCGCTAATATGTTTAGCGGCTGNATTGTTAGTGCAACGCCTGCGCCGTCATCTAGTGCGCCAGTCCCTAAGTCCCAAGAATCTAAATGCCCGCCAATTAATACATATTGCTCAGGGTTTTCGGTACCATTAAATTGGCCAATAACGTTATAACCTGTGCCTTCACCAAGGCTTTCGGTTTGCACATTAATATTTACCGATACGTCTTTATCTAAAGCAATGAGTCGTGCAATCTGATCGGCATCTGGGTTAGCAATGGTTACATTAGGTATTTTTGTAACACCTTCTTTGTAGTAACTACCGCCAGTGTGTGCAAAACGATGATGACCAGTACTTACCGAGCGCATCATGTAGGCAACAGCGCCTTTTTTAGACGCTTCTATAGCGCCTGTGCCACGTGCTTTTACAGCAGGTCCGTAACCATTCCCATCTATATCGCGGTTCATGCGGTAATTAATATACGCAATTTTACCTTTTAGGCTATTTGCAGGTGCTGCAATTAACTCATCAAGTGTTTCGAATAAGACTACTGGCGCTGTGATCCCATCTTTAGGCGTGCTTATACTGTTACCTAATGCAGTTAAATGTAGAGGTTGCTCGCTTGGTGTTAGTATTTTTCCGCTTTCGCTATAACGGCGCCATTCAGGAAAAGTCGCTTCTTCAAGCCATACTTTATCAAAACCAAGCTCATTAAATTTAGCTTTAGCCCATGCCACTGCTTTTTTATCATTTTCAGTACCAGGTAAGCGAGGTCCTACTTCAGTTGTTAATGACTCTAGTAATTTATAGCTTAGATCACTATTTAGTGCAGAGGTGCGCACTTCATTGACTTGTTGTAATTGCTTTTGGGTAAATTCGGCGTTGTTAGCGTTTGCAGCCATACTGCTAGTAAGCAGCAGTGCGGTAATTAATTTTTTCATTTGGGTAAGCCTTTTTAATAATTAGCGCTATTAGAACATGTAACAAACATGATAAAAAATAGATGAGATGAATAGGCTTTGTAATAGGTTTAATGCTGTTAGGTATAAAAGTTTAGATATAAAAAAGCCCGCGTAAATGTACGCGGGCTATCTTTTAACACTGTTATTTAAGGCATTTATTTAAAAGCTAAATTGCGCTGCTAAACGAAGATTTGTGCCCTCGCCAACAGTTACATTACTCGTGCCGCCACCACCTAAATAGCTTTTATCAAATAAGTTTTCGATGTTAAGACGTAAATTAATATCGGTATTGCTTAAGTTAAACTTATAAGTGGCGCCAACATCAACACGTGTATATGCATCTTTAGTAATTGTATTATCGCTATCTGCAAAGCGCTCGCCTTCGTAAAAAGCGCCAGCGTTAATGGCAATGGCGTCGTTTAATTCATAACGAGTCCAAAGTGATGCCGACCATTTTGGTGCATCGGTAGGGCGTTTACCTTCCAATACTTCATCGCGTTCAAAGTTAGCATCTAGATACATAGTTGATGCCATAACAAATAAGCGGTCGGTAGCAGCACCTTGTGCGCTTACTTCAACACCTTTATGGCGTTGTTCACCCACTTGGTTTGTTTCACTTGTGAATGAGCCAATAGGCGTCTCAAGCTGTTCGCTAACAAGTGTGCCTTCTTTACTAATATCAAAAATTGCACCTGTAAGCAGTAAACGGTCATCAAATAATTGCCATTTAATACCAATCTCTCTTTGCTCTGAGGTAATGGCATCTAGCTTCATGCCATTATTTACATCGGTTTCATCAATCAGAGTTTCACTACCTTGAGGCTCAAAACCTTCTGAATAACTTGCATATATAGTTGCCGAAGTATTTGGATGATAAAGCACACCTACCTTTGGTACAAATGACTCGTTATCTGCACCTTCTCGAGTTTGCTTATCGTAACGGCCACCTAGCGATAATTGCCATTGTGGTGAGAACGAAATTAAGTCCTGAACGTAAATACCGTAATAGTCGTATTCAGTTTCGCTTACTGTATCATCTGTTTTATAACTTACAGATGGGCGTGATGGTTCTGCTTGTCCTGCAGAAAAATCAAAGTAGTCAGCAGAAGTACGGCGTTGCCCGTAGTAGTAATCTAGCGAGTTTGCGCCAATTAAAAACTGATGCTGTAAGCTACCTGTTTTAAATTCACCAATAAAATCAATAAATGCAGTTTTAAATTGCCAATCGTCAAAACGGTCGTAAGGACGAGATTCATAGCTGTCACCTTCAGCAAAGCTACTAGGCATGCGAGGTGCTGACTCAAAGCGTTGACGTTCAAACGTTTGTTCGTTATAGCCAAGTTTTACTTGCCAGTTATCGGTTAAAAATACTTCTAGGTCTACACCTAGGTTTTCTACGGTTATGTCGGTAAATGCCCAAGACATATCACGGATTGTTTTATCGCTACCAATTACATTGGCATTATCGTCTATCCATGCGCCAGTATCTAAACCTGCTTCGTCATCTGTGCGGTCGTAATGCACACGTACTAATGCGTTATCGCTAATATCGTAATCTACAACTAATGCACCTAAAAAGCGGTCACGCTCACGGTTTTCACCGTTTTGGTACTCACGCCAGTAGTCAACGTCTTGCTTTACTAAAATCCCGCGAGCACGTAAATCTTCCGATTCAGTCAAGGCACCTGCAGCGTCAACCATAAAGCGCGTTGAGCCATGCTGATCTACATCGGCACTGGCATTAAATAGTGTTTGTGCTGTAGGCTTTTTAGTTACCATGTTAACCAAGCCACCGGGGCCTGACTGACCATATAAAATACTTGATGGGCCTTTAATTACTTCAACTTGCTGCAAAATTTCGATTGGTTGCTGATAGTGCGACCAATGCTGATGACCGTCGCGTAAATAACCTGTCGATGAGCTCAGCTCAAAGCCACGTAAGTTAAATACTTCACGATTTCGTTGTTGTGAGCCTGCAGTTAAGCTTGCGTCATTTGTGAGTACTTCGCCAAGTGTAGTGGCAAGCTGTTCGCTAATAATAGTGTCGGTTATTACAGTAACAGATTGTGCAGTTTCAAGTAATGAAGCTGATGTTCTCATTGCGCCATTAGCGTTATCTACTTTGTAATCGTTAAAGTAGCTTCCCTTTACTTCTATGCGTTCAAGGTCGGTAGTGTTTGCATATGTGCTTGTTGTAATGCTTGCTAATAGTGCTATGTAAATAGAATTCAGTTTCATTAATTGCTTCCAGCGCAGGTATGTAAAAACAATCGCGATCTTAATGCAAACTACTATCATTTTCAACACCTTTCATTAACATGTTTTATAATGTGTTTGTTAATGGTTGCCAATTACGAATTCTGCTATTATAAGCTGCATATTAGTGGGGCTTTCTCCCATGTTATTTTATTGCTATGGAACTTACTGTGACTTCAACTGCTTTTTCATCTTTGGCTTTACCGGCTGGACTCGTTGATAACTTATCAACACTTGGCTATGCCCACATGACACCTGTACAAGCGCAAAGTTTGCCGCCTGTACTTGCTGGTAAAGACATCATTGCTCAGGCAAAAACCGGTTCAGGTAAAACTGCTGCGTTTAGCTTGGGTGTGTTAGCTAAATTAAACGTAAAACGCTTTCGTATTCAATCTTTAGTCTTGTGTCCGACTCGCGAACTTGCCGAGCAGGTTGCGGTAGAAATGCGTAAATTAGCGCGCGGCATTCATAACATTAAAATATTGACGTTATGTGGTGGTGTTTCAATTGGCCCGCAAATAGGTTCACTTGAACATGGCGCGCATATTATTGTTGGCACGCCAGGGCGTGTTGATGACCATATTCGTAAAGGTACTCTACGTTTAGATGATGTGGAAACATTGGTGCTCGATGAAGCTGATCAAATGCTTGATATGGGTTTTCAAGACACACTTGATGCAATTATTGAGCGTATTCCACAAAGTCGTCAAACATTGTTATTTAGTGCTACTTTCCCAAGAGCTATTGAAGCAATTGCTAAGCGTGTACTTAAAAATCCAGAAATGGTTAAAGTAGAAGAAGAGCAAGCCAAAAGCACAATTAAGCAGTACTTCTACAAAATGGATAACAATAAGCAGCGCTATCCAACGCTTAAGTTATTACTTCTTAAATTTACACCACAAAGCTGTGTTGTATTTTGTAATACCAAAGTAGAAACTCAACAAGTGTGTGATGATTTAGCTGACGAAGGCTTCAGCGCTGTTGCATTGCACGGTGATTTAGAGCAACGCGATCGTGAACGTACGCTAATTCACTTTTCAAATAAAAGTGCTTCAATACTTGTTGCAACCGATGTTGCTGCACGAGGTTTAGATATTGATGACATGGATATGGTTATTAACTACCATTTAGCACATGACACGCAAACACATGTTCACCGTGTTGGCCGAACTGGACGTGCTGGTAAAAAGGGCATTGCTTGTTCTATTTACGGTGAAGCTGAAGCGTTTAAAATTGCACAAATTGGCGATCATTACGAGCGTGATATTACTCCAGAGCAAATGCCGCCGTTTAATTTATTAGATAAACCGCCGTACCGCCCTGAAATGGTTACTTTGATGATTGATTCAGGTAAAAAGCAAAAAGTACGTGCAGGCGATATTCTTGGTGCTCTGACAGGTAAGGATGGAGTTGCAGGTCGTCAGGTAGGTAAAATTAACGTACTTGATAACGTAGCATTTGTTGCTGTTGAACGTAACTCATCAAAACCAGCACTTCGTAAACTAACCGAAGGCAACATTAAAGGGCGTAAAATACGCGCTCGTCGCCTTACTCGTTAATTTAAACCACTAATTTAACAAATTAGCGAGCAGCTACCTTTAGTTGCTCGTATTGTAATTTTATTTTTTTAAACTTAACTTCACAACCATTTGGTTTATCTGGGTGCATCTGTAATGCAAGTTGTCTCCAGCGCTTTTGAACGTTTTTAAGAGTGAAATTTTCAGGTAACTTCCATTCTAAAGCCAACGCTTTAAATTCATTGTCATTTAATACTTGTTGTGGTGATGTCGTTTTAAACTGACGCCAAAAACTATTCAAAAGCTCATCAATTTTCTCTTCACCGGTATCGTAATTACGCCAATCTAAATAATAATCTCGCAAATTTTCGTTCGTTGTTACTAAACTATTATCTTCTTTTTCTAAAAGCTCGATATGCAGAGTTGAAATGAGTAAACTTTGAGGGCGTAATTGTGCCTGCAGTTGGTACAATGCATTCATAATTAAAAAGTTACGTTTAAATAAATCACGTTCAGGGCTTTTATCGAGTGTTGTTATTGCGCTGCGGTTTGTCAGTTCTGCTGCTAAAGTATGAACTTGCCAAACCTGCCTTGTTAATATCAGCTCAAAAATCTCATCAATCAGTGGGTTAAGCATTGTTTAGGCCCTAGTAGTTAGTGTATCTTCAATAAAGATTACACTGATATAAGTAACGGTTTGAAGGATTAAAATTATGCTGGGCAAGTTTAAATGCCTCTTATTTACTATATGCTGTGTACTAATAGCTCCTAGCTTTGCCCAAAATAGTGATTCGTTATTTGAGCAATTCAAAAACGAAGTGCAGTGGGAGCCTAAATTACAATTAGCAAATACGTTACTTGCTAATAAAAACGTTTCTAAAAAAGAGCGTGTCGCTGTTTATTCGGCATTAGGTAATAGTGCGTTATCGGCTGATAATTTTAAAGAATCTTTACACTATTTTAAATTATTAGAAAAAAACACTTCAGATACTTTCTTTCCTGACGAGCACTTTCGTGCAATAAAAATGCAAGGTGTAGCACTTTTTTATCAAGGCCTATTTCAAAAGGCCATAAGTGAATATACCCGCACCCTAGTATTAGCTGAAAAAAATGAACAACTACTTGAACAAGCAAATTTACTAAATAATATTGGTTTGGCTTATTTTAATATGAATAAGCTAGGCGATACCCTAGAGTTTTACTTAAAGGCAAAAGCTATTTACGAAGCGCACGGTAGTGAGCAAGATCAAACCGACATATTACTTAATATAGCAGGCGTTTATATACGCTTATCACGCTACGATAGTGCATTTAGTCTTTATCAAGATGTACTTAAAGTTTATCAGCGGTTAGATGATAAAAGCGGTATTGCGCAGGTATACAACAATATGGGTGTTGCTCATATGGAGAGTAATCAATTTGACTTAGCACTTCATTATTACCAGCTAGCGCTGCGTTATTATATTTCAGCCAATGATTACAATAAGTTATCTACGCAATATACTAACTTGGCAAATACTAATTTAGTGTTAAAAAAAGTAGATGAAGCATACGAGCAAGCTAAATTAGGTGAGTATTATGCGCTTAAAATAGGTAACCATAATTTAGAGCTTAATGCGCTACATGCGCTTGGTAAAATTCAGTTTGTTAAAGGCAACTTAGAAGAGGCGAAAATAAGTTTAGATAGAGCTATTTCACTTGCCCATGAATATGGCAGTGAGCGAATAATTAGGGAGGGTTTAGGGACTAAAGCACTACTTGAAGCCAGTAAAGGCGATTATTCAAGCGCAATGGCCTTGCAACAAGAATATATTAGTGAGCTGCGAAAACTCAGAAGTACAGCAATTATAAATGCATTAGCGGTACTTCAGCATCAATTTAAAGCAACCCAATTAAACCAAGAGATAGAAAAACTTAAACAAGATCGACGTGTGCAAGAGCTAAAAATGTCGCAGCGTTCTCAGCTTACTTTATTCTCTTTTTTACTATTACTTTTGGTTGTTGTAACTGGTATTGCGCTTTACCGCCGTGGCGCAGAAAAACGCGCTAAGCAGCAGTTAACAGAGCAAGTTACGCAGCGCACTGCCGAGTTACAAGCAATAGCACAGGAGCTAAGAGAAGCTAACGATGTTAAAAGCCAGTTTTTGGCCAATATTAGCCACGAAATCCGCACTCCACTAACGGCTATTTTAGGGCAAACAGATGCTTTAATTAATGAATTATATGAGCCTGAGTCACTTAAAGATGAATTAAGAGTAATTCAGCGTCACAGTGACCATTTAAAAAGCTTAATAAATGATGTACTCGATTTAAGTAAAATTGAAGCCAATAGATTAGAGTTAAATATTTCGTGCTTTGATATTGTAGAGCTTGTAAATGACGTACATGCAATGTTTATCACTCAAGCAAAAGCAAAAAATTTACGCCTCATTTTAGACAATCAAGTGGGTAATGAGTTTTACACTAAGCTGGATTTAATACGCGTAAAACAGATTCTTATAAATTTATGTGCTAATGCTATTAAGTTTACTCACGCTGGCCAAATCATTATTGCTTTAAATAAGAGTGAACAAGGGCTAGTGATTATTGTAAAAGATACCGGTATTGGTATGAGCTCTAAACAGTTAAAGCTTATTTTTGAATGCTTTAGCCAAGCTGATAACAGTATTAGCCGTCGCTTTGGGGGGACAGGGTTAGGCCTTAGCTTATCGCAACAATTAGCCGCGATGATGGGCGGTTATATCAGTGTACAAAGCGAATACAAAAAGGGCAGTCAGTTTTCGTTCTTTTTACCGTGCGCAGAGGTAAATAAATCGCAAAGCCTGATTGAAACTCAAAGTGCTCCAAAGGTAAATAAGCAATTGGCAGGGCGTGTTGTACTTGCAGAAGATCACCCTGATAATCGAAGGTTAATAAGCCGCTATTTACGTTCAATGGGGCTCGAGGTTATTGCCGTTGAAAACGGTGAGCAAGCGGTAGAGCAGTGCTTAAAAGAGTATCCTGATTTAGTGCTACTCGATATTCAAATGCCTGTGATGGATGGGCGTTCTGCTTTTCAGCTATTAAAACAGTGTGGTTTTGAGCGGCCTATTTTTGCTTTAACTGCAAATGCTATGAGTCATGAAGTGGATGGCTATTTAGAGTTAGGGTTTAGTGGTTACTTAGGTAAACCGATAGATAAAGAGTCATTTTATAAAGCGCTTTCCAGCCACCTACATAATGCAGAAGATCAGCCAATTACAAAGCAAAATGAAGTTGATATGAGCGATCTTGTCATTAGTTTTAAGCAAAGCTTTGCTTTGGAGAGTGAAACGATTACTCAGCATTTTATAAGTGAAGATTTAGCCGCGCTACAAAAAGATAGTCATCGCATTTTAGGAGCGGCGCAAATGTTTGGTTTAGATGAAATTGCGCAATCGGCTCAAAGTTTAGATAGAGCCCTTTTACGCAGGACCCAAAAAAGTAGTGCGAATGACTTTAAAGCGCTCGTTGATACGCTGCAGAGTGTACTAAAAAAGTATAACGAAAGTTAAACTGTGTTTAATCCAGACATAAAAAAAGCGCCTTAGGCGCTTTTTTTATTCAGCTAAGATGCTTTATTGGCGTCTCATCGAATCAAAAAATTCATCATTGGTTTTGCTCATCGATAGTTTATCGATTAAGAATTCCATTGCATCAATTTCTGACATGTCATGAACAATTTTACGTAAAATCCAAAGCTTTTGAAGCTCATCTGGTTTTGTTAGTAATTCTTCACGACGAGTGCCTGAACGATTAAAGTCGATAGCAGGGAATACACGTCTTTCCGCAATTTTACGGTTAAGGTGAAGTTCCATGTTACCAGTACCTTTAAACTCTTCGTAGATAACTTCATCCATTTTAGAGCCGGTATCGATAAGCGCTGTAGCTATAATTGTTAAGCTACCACCTTCCTCAACGTTACGTGCAGCACCAAAGAAGCGCTTAGGTTTATGTAATGCGTTAGCGTCAACACCACCAGTAAGTACTTTACCTGATGAAGGAATAACGGTGTTATAAGCACGTGCTAAACGAGTGATTGAATCCAATAAGATAACAACATCTTTTTTATGTTCAACTAGGCGTTTTGCTTTTTCGATAACCATTTCGGCAACTTGTACGTGACGAGAAGCTGGCTCATCGAACGTTGATGCAATAACTTCACCTTTAACTAGGCGTTGCATCTCTGTTACTTCTTCCGGACGTTCATCAATAAGTAAAACCATTAATGTTACATCAGGGTGATTATGCGTAATTGATTGTGCAATGTTTTGAAGTAGCATTGTTTTACCCGCTTTTGGCGGAGCTACTAACAAGCCACGTTGGCCGCGGCCAATAGGAGATGCTAAATCAAGTACACGGGCTGTAATATCTTCTTTACTGCCGTTACCACGTTCCATGCGAAAACGTTCGTTTGCATGTAGTGGAGTAAGGTTTTCAAAAAGAATTTTAGTTCGAGAGTTTTCAGGTTTATCAAAGTTAACTTCATTTACTTTGAGTAAAGCAAAGTAACGTTCACCGTCTTTAGGTGGACGAATAAGGCCTGAAATTGAATCGCCAGTACGCATGCTGAAACGGCGAATTTGGCTAGGTGAAACATAAATGTCATCTGGCCCAGCTAAGTAAGAGGCTTCTGATGATCTTAAGAAGCCGAAACCATCTTGTAAAATCTCTAATACACCGCCGCCGAAGATATTCTCTCCGCCTTTGGCATGGGATTTAAGAATGGCAAAAATGATATCTTGCTTTCTTAAGCGGGCTACGTTTTCGAGCCCCATGGACTCAGCTAAGTCTACAAGCTCTTTAATCGACTTGTCTTTTAATTCGCGTAAATGCATATTGGTGGGTTCTTTATTACAGTTGTCATACTCAAAATCGCTTTGATCGTTGAGTGAGGTTTGTTGAATATAACTAAGGATTAGTTGGCTTTATAAACTAGCAGTTCACTGGCAAAGCGTCCAGTCTTTATACAAAATAAATTTAAAAAAGGGCAAAAAGCCCTTTTTATTGTTCTAGCTTACCGTTAGATGTTGTTTTCTAAAAACTCGATAAGTTGAGTTTTTGAAAGAGCACCTACTTTCGTTGCAGCTACTTGGCCATCTTTAAAAAGAAGTAAAGTAGGGATACCACGAATACCAAACTTTGGCGGTGTGCCAGCATTTTGGTCAATATTTAATTTAGCAACAGTCACACGGCTGTCGTATTCATCAGCAACTTCGTGAAGAATAGGGGCGATCATTTTACAAGGTCCACACCATTCAGCCCAGAAATCTACTAGTACTGGTTTGTCTGATTGTAATACGTCAGCTTCAAAGCTATCGTCAGTAATTTGGATTATTTTCTCGCTCATTGCGCTCTCCGATTTAGTTAGGCGAAATATTTAGTGCGTATTTAAACACTCTTGTTTCTTATTGCAAGTTTAAACGTTATGCTTAAACGCTATGACTAAGACACATTTAACCGATAAAAAGTTTTCAGACTTTGCTATCGCACCGGAAGTGGTTGCCGGTTTAACCGAGAATGGGTTTGAATATTGCACACCTATTCAAGCAAAATGCCTACCTTTTATTTGTGATGGACGCGATATCGCGGGCCAAGCTCAAACGGGTACAGGCAAAACGTTGGCGTTTTTAACCGCCACGTGCCATCGGTTATTACAATCTAGCAAAGCACCTAGTAAACATCCAAGAGCCCTGATCATGGCCCCTACTCGGGAGCTTGCGATTCAGATACACAAAGATGCTAAAATTTTAGCGCCGCACTGTAATCTTAACTTAGGTTTAGTATATGGTGGCGAAGATTACGAAAAACAACGTGCACAACTAGAAAAAGGCGTTGATATTTTAATTGGTACTACAGGTCGCCTAATTGATCTGTATAAGCAAGGCTGTTACACCCTTAATGAAATTGAGGTAGTCGTGCTGGACGAAGCCGATCGTATGTTCGATTTAGGTTTTATCAAAGATATTCGCTATATGTTCGATCGTATGCCAGATACATCAAAGCGTTTAAACTTATTATTCTCTGCCACATTGTCGTACCGCGTACAAGAATTAGCTTTTGAGCACATGACAAACCCAGAGCATGTTCAAATTGAACCTGACGTTAAAACGGGTAAACGTATTCAAGAAGAGCTATTTCATCCTTCGCAAGAAGATAAAATTAAGCTGTTGTTAACCTTAATTGAAGAAGAATGGCCAGAGAAGGCAATCGTGTTTGCAAATACCAAGCACAGTTGTGAAACAGTATATGCTTGGCTTAAATCAGACGGTCATCGTGTAGGTATGCTTACTGGTGATGTAAACCAGAAAAAACGCCAAACTATATTAGCGCAATTCAGCAAAGGTGATTTAGACTTTTTAGTTGCGACCGATGTTGCAGCGCGTGGTCTTCATATTCCAGAAGTAAGTCATGTGTTTAACTTTGATTTACCTGACGATTGTGAAGATTATGTTCACCGTATTGGCCGTACTGGCCGCGCTGGTGCATCAGGCCACGCAATTAGTTTTGCATGTGAGCAATATGCATACAACCTGCATGAAATTGAAGAATATATAGAGCACAGCATTCCTTTATCACATTATGATAAAACAGCATTGCTAGATGATTTAACTCAGCCTATTATTCAAAGAAAGCGCAACTATTCAACAGGTCCACGTAACCGTAGTAATAACAGCGGACGTCGCCCAAATAATAGTTACCAAAAAGGACGGTCGTAAGCGACCGTTTGTATGAGTAGTAGTAACTAGAGGTTTTTGAACGGTGGGGCAACTTAAACCGCAAAAAAATGTGTACGCAGTTATTGATTTGGGCTCAAATAGCTTTCATATGCTTATTGCCAAATCAATTGCTGGCGGTCTACAAACAATTGGACGTGTTAAACGCAAAGTCCGATTAGCCGCAGGGCTTGATAAAGGAAACGTATTAAGCACTGAAGCAATGCAGCGAGGCTGGGAATGCCTTGCCCTTTTTGCTGAGCGTCTACAAGATATCCCAGACAAAAACATCACCATAGTAGCAACAGCTACCTTACGCTTAGCAACTAACGCCGACGTATTTAAAAATCATGCCGAAAAAATTCTAGGTCATAACATTAATGTTATTAGCGGAGAATTAGAAGCGCGTACAATTTATAAAGGTGTTGCTCATACTTCATCTTGTACTGGCAAACAGCTTGTTATTGATATTGGTGGTGCAAGTACCGAAGTTGTAATTGGTAAAGCATTTGATGCCTTACATTACAAAAGCCTCAATATGGGGTGTGTTACCTATCTTGAACGCTATTTTAAAGATTGCCAATTAAGTAAGAGTAACTTTAACGCAGCCATAAAAGCAGCTCGAACAGTCATTGATGAAATTTCTCCAGAATATAAAACAGCGGGATGGCAAATTGCATCTGGTGCTTCTGGCACAGTGCAAGCAATTCAAGAAATTATGGTCGCTCAAAATCTTGACGATTTACTTACGCTTGAAAAGCTCAACACTATAAAAGAGCAAGCAATTGCATTTAGCACTATTGCAGCGCTAGACCTTCCTGGATTAAGTGAAGACCGTCGACTGGTATTTGTATCAGGGCTCGCAATCTTAATCGCACTATTTGAATCTCTTGAAATAGAAAAAATGGGATTGGCGGGTGGAGCACTGCGTGAAGGCGTTTTATATAGCATGGTTCCGGAGTTTCATAATAACGACATTCGTAAGCGCACAGTTGATGGGTTTATGAGTCGTTATCACGTTGATCAAAAACAAGCGTGTCGGGTTTCAAGCTTAGCTATGCAGTTAGCGGTAAGTATTGATAAAGATTGGCCAATTGAAAGTTTAAATGGGTTACCACTATTAAAAGCGGTAGCGCAGCTTCATGAGATTGGATTACTAATAGAGTATAAGCAGTACCATAAACACACCGCTTATATTTTGGAAAATACCGATATGCCTGGTTTTTCACAATCTGAGCATAAATTAATAGTAGCGGTAGCAGATGCGCATCGTTCTGATTTTCCAAAAGGCTGTTTTAATTCACTCGGCGTAAATAGTCTATTAGCGCAATATATAGTGAGATTACTACGGATAGCAGTCATCTTATCAATGCGCAGACAAGATGATGTACTGCCTAAGTTTGAGTTAACTGCTAAAAATGAAGTGTTAGACCTTAAGTTTGAAAGTAACTGGTTAAAAGATCATCCATTAATGGCCAGCGAGCTACAACAAGAGTCTAAACAGCAAGGTAAACTTGGGTGGAAGCTCATAGTAAACTAATTAAAAAGGCCAATCAGGGCCTTTTTAGTGTTTAAAGTAACCATTTCGATGCAAATATGTGCGAACAGCACATTATTTCAAGTTTTCTTCAAAAAAGGGTTGATCTGTTTTCGGATCTCCCTATAATGCGACCCCACTGAGACGGGAAACGCCAACGCATAGCGAGGCACGAACAACTCAGGGTGTTAAGTAAAACTTAGTTTGAATCTTTTTAGAA
>NZ_AUTI01000341.1:0-6570 GCF_000497995.1 Pseudoalteromonas sp. TB25 | reverse complement strand
GCTATAGCTGTGTTTACTGATAGCCCCATAATTGCAGCCATAACTGCGCAATTTAGTTTACAAAGAACAAGAGAAGAGGGTTTAAAAGATTTCATTTTTATACTCCGAAACAAAACAAGACATTAGCCGGACTTTCGTCCGGCTTTTAGTAGAGAGGATTAAAGACCTACCTTAACCCAACCTGCTGTCCAGTCTGTTTGTGCATCCATTGCACCAATGTAATCTACTGAATCAAAGTAACTATCTAGGCTTGAAGAATCAAAACCATTACCTAGCAGTAATGACTCAGCCGAAGGCATATATCCGTTATCTGCTAAACCAAGGTCTGTGGCTGCTTGCACAGAGTTACCTGTTTGGCCTAAGAACCAAGACTCAACATTACCAGTACCAATTGCTTGCGTACCAAAGTTATTTGCCGTTTCACATGCAACAACTGAGTGAGTAACAGTTAATGTGCCATCCTCTGCGCGAGGAGCTGAATCTGAACCTACACGTAAACAATTTGAATAATCTGCCCCGCCTGTCACAACCACGTTCTTAAGCATACCCGCAGTGCCTGCACGTAGACGTATACCGTTAACCCCAACATTACCAATAATAGTAACATTAGAAATTGTAGGCATTGTGAGTGGAGTTGCACTTGAATCAAACTCAGAGTTATCCGCCTCAATTGCATTATCACCTGTTGATTCGGCTTGCTTGATAAGTACGTATTGCGCTTTACCCGTCCAACCAAATGACCAATCTAGTGAGTCATCACCAATATTAGTTAAAACAAGGTGACTGATGTTTGCAGTACCACCGAAAAATTCAACACCATCGTCCAGGTTTTCATGAACGTGAATGTAATCAAGCTCTGTTTGACTACCAACACCAGCAAGCGTAATGCCGTTTAACTCATCTCCGTTACCTAGCGTTTTACCTGCTTGTTTAACTGCCACGTATTTTAAAGTACCTGAGTTATCCTCTGGGTCATTACCACCAAATTGGCCAGCATCACCTTCAGCAGACACACCACAGTTTGCAAGCTCATCAGCGGTAGCTTCGCCTTCTTGATCGCCACACGAGTTAGCCGGTGCATTACCTAAAAGCACTAAACCGCCCCATTGACCAATAGTCGTTTCGCCACCAGTAACATCTTCAATAGACGTCATAGTAATTGGCTGAGTTGCACTGCCCACGGCCTCTATTTTTGAACCACGACGAACAACTAAAAAGTCATCACCCGACTCGCCAATAAGCGTAGTACCAAATTGAATATATAAAGTCGTTTCATCAGCGCGGTCATTACCTACGGCTGTACGGCCTTTTAGAATCCAATGTGCATCGTTAGTTAATGTTACGTCTGAAGTGAATACAACATCAGAAGTTAACTGATAAACTGGCTTGTCTGTGATTTCAGGAAAGCTCGCTGATACATCAGTAGCAAAACCCTGCTCTAAGGCGTTTTGAATATCATCAGGAAAACTTGGTGTTATAGCGACTGTCCACCCATCCATCCAGTTATTATCGCCATCAAACGCACCAATATAATCTGTTTTAGTAAAGAACGAATCAAGGTCTGACGAATCAACACCCGAACCTAATAATGGTGAGCTAGATTTAGGTGTAAAGCCATCGGTTGCTAAACTAAGGCCTGCAGCTGTCAGCGTTTGGTTACCTGTTTGGCCTTCAAACCAAGATTGAACATTACCACCACCAATTGCTTCACTACCAAAGTTATTATCTTCACTACATGCCACTACTGAGTTTTCAATAGAAAGCTCACCAGATTCTGCATTTGCTACAGAGTCAGAACCCACACGTAAACAGTTTGAGTAACCTTCAGGTCCTGTAATTACTACATTACGTAGAACGCCCGCTGTACCTGCACGTAAACGAACACCGTTAGTACCATCAGCACCTACAATTGTTACGTTAGAAATTAGTGGCTTTGTTAAAGGTGTAGCATTTGAATCAAATTCTGAGTTATCCGCTTCAATAGCGTTATCACCACCAACAGCACTTTGTTGAATATAAATATTTTGCGCACGACCTGTCCAACCAAACGACCAATCAAATGCATCATCACCAATGTCAGTAAGTACTATGTTACGAACATTTACAGTACCACCAAAAAACTCAACGCCATCATCAAGATTTTGATGAACTTGGATATATTCTACTTTTGTTGCAGAGCCTACACCCGCAAACGAAATACCATTAAGCTCATCGCCGTTACCAAGAGTTTTACCTGCGTGCTTTACGACAATATAACGAAGAACACCTGAGTTATCATCGCTAATATCGCCACCAAATTGCCCTGCATCACCTTCTGCAGATACACCACAGTTAGCAAGTTCTTCAGCCGTCGTTTCGCCAGTTTGATCGCCACACGAGTTAGCAGGAGCATTACCTAAAAGTACTAAACCGCCCCATTGACCAATTGTTGTTTCAGCGCCTGTTACATCTTCAATAGATGTCATTGTAATAGGTGCAGTTGCATTACCATTTGCGTTAATTTGCGAACCACGACGAACAACTAAAAAGTCATCACCTGATTCACCAATTAATGTCGTGCCGGCTTGAACATAAAGTGTTGTAGCGTCTGCACGGTCATTACCTACTGCTGTACGGCCATTTAAAATCCAATGTGCGTCATTTGTAAGTGTTACATCCGCTGTAAACGTTGTATCTTCAGCTAAGCGATATACTGGCTTATCTGTAATTTTCGGAAATTCGCTAGATACGTCTGAGGCTAAACCTTGTGATAGCGCATTATCAATATCAGTAGGGAAGCCACCATTAATACCAACAGTCCAACCTTCCATCCAATTAGTTGAGCCATCAAATGCACCAACTTGCGTATTTGCAATAAGCGGCGAGCCAGCAAGAGGTGTATAACCGTTGTCATCTAGCATTAAATCAGCTGGGGTAAGTGTTTGGTTAGCGTCTTGGCCTTCAAACCAAGATTGTACATCGCCACCGTTAATAACTTCGCTGCCAAAGTTATTCGCTGCAGTTTGACAAGCAACTATAGAGTTTGTAATCGTAAGTGTGCCATCCTCTGCACGAGGTACTGAATCCGAGCCTACACGTAAGCAGTTTTCATAAGTAGCTGGGCCCGTTACAAATACATTTTTAAGAACCCCAGCAGTACCCGCACGTAAACGAATGCCGTTATTGCCCTCAGCACCCACAATTGTAACGTTTGAAATAGTAGGTAGTGTTAATGGTGTTGCACTTGAATCAAATTCAGAGTTATCAGCTTCGATAGCGTTATCGCCTACGTTAGCCGCTTGCTGAATATAAACGTTTGTGGCTGAGCCCGTCCAACCAAAAGACCAATCTAGCGAATCGTCACCAATATTTGTAAGTACAACATTGCTTACATTAACTGTGCCACCAAAGAACTCTATACCATCATCAAGATTTTCATGTACTTGAATATAATCAACCGTAGTTGCAGAGCCAACACCGGCAAACGTAATACCATTTAACTCATCACCATTACCTAACGTTTTACCGGCTTGCTTAACAAGTACATACTTTAAAGTACCTGAATTATCATCACTGATATCGCCACCAAACTGACCTGCATCACCTTCAGCCGACACACCACAATTAGCAAGTTCATCAGCTGTTGCTTCACCTTCTTGGTCGCCGCAAGAATTTGCTGGCGCGTTACCTAATAATACTAAACCGCCCCACTGACCAATCGTTGTTTCTTGAGCTGTAACATCTTGAATTGAGGTCATTGTAATGGGCTGACTTACAGTCCCTACCGATTCAATTTGTGAACCGCGACGAACAACTAGGAAGTCATCTCCTGTTTCGCCAATAATCGTTGTACCTTGCTGAATATAAAGCTTGGCGTTATCTGCGCGATCATTACCAACCGCAGTACGGCCATTTAAGATCCAGTGTGCGTCGTTTGTTAACGATACATCAGTAGTGAACACGGTATCTGCAGCTAAGCGATATACGGGCTTATCTGTAATAGATGTAAACTCACTAGAAACATCAGTTGCTAAACCTTGAGTTAGTGCATTATCAATATCAGTAGGAAAGCCAGTGGTAGCATTTTGTGAATCATCACGTGATGACGTTTCACCACTTGTATCGTCACCGCCTTCAATAACGTTAGTTACTGTATCACCTTCATTAATAGTTGTGTCGCCTTCAGATACTACTAAGTCTCCACCACAACCAGCTAAAGATACTGCAGTTGCAATCAAACTTACTTTGAATAAGTCAGATAATTTCATTGTTCACTCCGTTAAAGTATTTAATTATTTTTTAGGTGCTCAAATAAACTCAAGTCACCATAAAACACTTAAATAATGCTTTAAGGTCACTTGAGTTTAGCTGCGGTTACAATACGGGAGACTTATGACAAAGTAGTTACAGTTTAATAACCATAAGATGACAAAAATAACTTATTTAAAATCAAACAATTGGATGCTTTTAGAGACGATAAAAACCGCCCTGAGGCGGTTTTAGTATTGCGATTATGAACTGGTTTTACACGCGTTACTTGTTAATTAGTAAAGCGCTTTAAAATTTACAGTAAAGCTGTTCTAAGTGTTTCTGCATGCACTTTTTCGCGCTTTACATATTTGATCCACTGCTGTGCTAAACGCTGAGATTTTTTATGTTTTTCTGCCTGCTCAAACGCTAAAATTGATGCATCAAAATTTTGCATGTTGTACTGCGCCATACCCAGTGCTACAAATGCATTTGATTCAAAATCAAGGCCACCTTTATCAAGTGCTTTACGCGCTGCATCGGCGGCTTCTTCATATTGCTCTGTGTTAACAAATACTTCGGCTAAACGTTGATCGTATTTACCGTGCTCAGATAAATCAGCAGCTTTTGCAAAGTAGGTAATAGATTTTTCATCTTCTTTAGCTTGGATCATCGCCTCGGCAACAAAAGCGTAGTTTTTTGCTGTTTTTTCAGCAATATCTTTATCAATGGCATCGCTCATCACTTTTGCAGCTTTAAACGCTAAACCATTGTATAAATACACTTGCGCTAATTGGCGTAAATCAGATTTAGAGGTTAAAAATCCTTGCTGGTAAGCGGCTTCAATTACCGCCAACTGTTGTTTTTCCCTACCTGTTTCACCATACATACCCGATAACTGCACCCAATACTCAGGCTTATTATAAAGCTTTACCATGCGCTCAAGCACTTCAACAACTTTGTCAGTTTGATTAAGCGAGTAATACATTGCACGCTGTAGTACTAACCAGTTTTCCTTAGGGATTTTGCCTTCGCTGTCGCTTAAAGCAATCACTTGAGATATGTACTCAAGCCCTTTTTTATAATCTTTTAACTGATAGTATGTTTGAGCCCTTAACAAGTAGTAGCCTTCTGTTTTAGGCTGAGTGTTAATACTGTCCCAATCATCTAAAAAAGAGATAACTTTAGTGTAATCACTATTAGCCATAGCCAGTTGAGCCAAGCTAAATGTAGTGCTTAAACGAAGTGACTCAGGAATAGCTTCCTCAGCTACCACTTTTTCAAACGAGGCAATCGCTTTTGGTAAGTCGTTTTCGTTGTAATAAATAAACCCGTAAAAGTTATGCATCATTGCCACTTCGTACGAGTTCATGCTTGCAGCTCGCTCTTGAATGCTATCAAGCGCTTCAAGTCCACCTTTAACATCACCATCGTCAGCAAGTTTTTGCGCACGAGCAAGCTGGCTATAAACCTTTTCACGCAGTGCTGGTACACGTTTCGTTTTTTGTTCTTGCTCTGCATATGCCGTAGCTACATGTAGCCCTGGAATTAGGCTTAGAGCACTTGGTGCAACAATACTTGTACTGATCGCAGCGGTACAAAATAGTGTTAACTTTAAAAGTTTAGCTGTAGGTAGTAATTTCATAATCGCCTCGCATTTCTGTCCGTTTACTCGTGGTTAATTACTAAATTAACCGCTAATTTGGAAAGATATTTTGTTCTGAACACCCGCAACTTCAACGGCTTCACCGTTTACTACGCGCGGTTTATATTTAAATTTAAGGGCTGCATCCATCGCAGCTCTATCAAAAAGTGACTCAGGCTCTGCTTTTACTACTTGTGGGTCGCGTACAGTGCCTTGTTTAGTTACTGTAAACTCAACAATAACGTAGCCTTCTATGCCACGTGATAACGCACGGCGCGGATAAACAGGGGCCACCTTTACAATCGGTAAGTATTCACCATCACTTGTTTCAAGTGCTAACCCGCCGGCTAAATTTACATCCGCATCTACATTGGCACCAAAGTCAAAGTTGTTAGCATTTGCTGTAGCATCACTATTTTGCATTTGCGGTGATTCCATTGGTGGTGGCGGCTCTTTTGGTGTTGGTGGCTTTTGTGGCTTGCGCTCTTTTTTTTGTACGGTTTCTTCTTTTTTCAAGCGAACAAAATCAAGTACGTTACCCTTTACCGGATCCGTCATAGCGCCTTCACCGCCAGTGATCAGTGCCTGCATGCCTAAAAACAACATAAAGGTCACTACACCGGCTATCACTAATGCAACTAAATATCGCAACATAACTAGCCCTTAAGACGCATCTTGTGCGGCAATTGATACATCAA
>NZ_AUTI01000340.1:18954-34875 GCF_000497995.1 Pseudoalteromonas sp. TB25 | reverse complement strand
TGGTTTTTGAATGCCTGCCATGCACCGTTGTAAAATTGTTTACCTGATATAGCCATAACCACAAGCGTGACTATACCCACTAAAAACCAGGCTATTCGTTGTGTGTCGGTGGTCACACTCATATCAAAAATAAGCCCGTATATCATTAACGGTGCACCGACCCCTAACGCTAATATCATATTACGCATTAGCTTTTTGTAATGTGCCTCATCCGATTTTGCTTTTTCATCAAGTGCATCTTGATCAGACTCGTTACTCATTGGCTTAGCTGAATAACCAATGTTTTCGACTGCTTTAATAAGCGTGCTTTCGCGGGCTTTACCTTCTACACGTACTGTACGCTGTGCAAAGTTCATTTCTACATTTTGCGCACCTTGCACGCTATTAAGGGCTTTTTCAATTTTAGCCACACAACTGCCGCAATTAGCGCCTTCAATAATAAAGTTTTGCGCGGTGTCTTTTGTATTAGTCGTCATTACGCTGCTCCTTATTTGCAGAATCGTTTATTGGATCAACAAAAGATTCTATTAAACTACACACGTCACTGGCATTTGCACCATCGGCTGATGTATCCCATTGCGCCAGAGCTGCATGCATTCTATTTCGTAATTTTAATGTTTCTTGAAATAGTGCTTCGGTTTCTTCTAGGCGTTTAGTAATGAGTTTACGCGTTAACGGACAAGGACAATTCCCCTGCTCAGACTCGCCTATAATGTGTTGAATATCTTTGAGAGAAAAACCAAGTTGACGAGAGCTAATAATAAACTTTAAACGCTGCTGGTCTTGCTTTGTATATTCTTGATAACCATTTTCTTCACTGCGTATTGGATGAAGTAACCCAATTCGTGTGTAATGACGAACAGTATCTGCAGTCACGCCCATTAACTTGGCGAGTTGTTTAACATACATAATTTAACTCCGTCGTGTTTCAATAGCTTCATAATAAACCTAGGTGCAACACATAGGTCAATGGCTATTTTAAAACTAACAAAATAATACTAATTGGCTTAATTAAGTGCTCTATTTAAGGACAATAAATCGAGTGGATAACAAGGCAAAGGTTTCGTTATTTAGTTGTTATTATTAATTGCCCCTGCATTCATGCAGTCGTATATAAAAAATGTTTTATGCAGTTAGCGCCGTACTTAATCCCTCAAATTGATTAAGTATTGTTGCTCATTGGCATAATGACACAAACATAATTAACTTAAGCTGATATTGGCCGTGTATTATCTGAAGGGGATGTAATTTAGCAGAGAAGCGCCTAAGTAAGGCGCGTATTAATCTAAGAGCGTGTTGATCATTGGTGATTTAATTTATGCAGACTGTTTGGTCTTTAGGCAAGGCAGAGCCTATGTTGTGTGGTTATCCCCCATAAACAGGCGATAACGCAGCATAAATACCAAACATGCGCTGCCCTAGTTTGATTCGCTACGGCTTTGCTCTAATTCGTCGCTTAGTTGCTGCGCCAAAGTTTGTATTTTAGGCATAGCATCTTTCATTAAGCTTTGTGACATTTGCATAGACTCTTGCATTACAACAGGCATTTTTTCGAGTATTTTTTGCCCTGTATCTGTTTTATAAAATGCTAACATATCGGCAATTTCTTGCTCACTAAAATGCTTGTCGTATACATTGACCATCATTGGCTGCATTTTAGCCCAACTCATCTCAGTTTTTAATACCGTCGTCATGTCGCCGTAGTACTTATCAAAAATTGCTTGCTCAGAAGGCTTAACACCCATTTGGTCTGACATGCCTTTCATCATACCTTCAACCTGGCCGTACATAGAATCAACCATTGAATCTAAATTCATTACACTAATGAGTTCATCTATTTTTTGCTGCTTAGTATTTTGTTCAGCATATAAACTACTAGAAAAAATCAGTAATGATAAAAGTAGTACTTTACCCATAATAATATCCTTTCATATAAATAATGGATTTATAGTCACATGAATAGTTTGTATTGTAAAGGGTACAAGCAATCATTAAAAAGGCCGAATAAAATGAATTTATTCGGCCTTTTATAAATTACTTTTTGCGTTAGTCGTCTTCTACATTATCTAGGCCTTTAGTGCCTTCTTTGGCTTTTAGCTTATGATGAATAGCTGACTTTATTAGCATGTAACCACTAATCGGTGCTGTAATTAGTAAAAATATAGTAATGAGTATTTCTTTAACACTTAGGCCATGCTCTGAACTTGCAAAATAAACCATAGCCGCAATTAACATACTCGCCATGCCTAACGTGGTTGCTTTAGTTGGTCCATGCAAACGCATAAAAAAGTCAGGTAGTTTAATTAAACCTATTGAGCCAATTAAAATAAACGTACCACCAAATAACAATAATATTGATACAACCCATTCGCTGATCATGTTTTCACCTTATTCAATTATATCGCCACGTAGTAAATACTTACACACTGCAACCGTACTTATAAAGCCGAGCATGGCAATGAGCAGTGCAGCTTCAAAATAAAGCCCTGTATCCATACTAATGCTGTATAAAATAATCAGTGCGATGACGTTAATGTACATAGTATCGAGCGCTAAAACACGGTCAGGCACTGACGGACCGATGATCAATCGCCATAAATTAAGCAATAATGATAAGCCAATCATCGAAAAAACAATGAGTAATACAGTATCTAACATTGAAATATCTCCTTTAGTGGAGCTTCGTAGCGTTGTTTTATTTGTTTGATAAGTGCTTCTTCATCTTTAAGATCAAGCACATGTATCAGTAAGTAGCGTTGCGTTGGCTCTTCACCTTCAGGTAACGACTCAGCAATTGGATAAACCTCTGCACTCACAGTACCAGGTGTAAGCGATACACAACTAGCCAATATAGTAATTGGCATGTCGTGTGTTAAATCTATAGGAACTTTTATAAAGGCCGGACGCAATTTTTTTGATGGTCCAAGTATAAGTAAAGCCACTTGTAAATTTGCAACAACAATATCGTATAGCACTATAAGTAACTGCTTAAGCGCCAAGCCTGGCTTTAAAATCAGTGGCTGAGGGTCTCGAAACGAAAAACTCAATATAGGGATAAGTATCGCAAAAATAGTCGCTAATACTAAGTGCCCTACCGATACGCTATTGTTTAACAATAACCAAACCATAAACAAAAATAAGCTACGAAATGGCGTTGGTAACCAACGAAAACGGGCTTGTAATCTCATCACATGCCTCCTTTAAGTACAGCATTAATACCGCCGCTTAGATCATGTAACTGAGTAGCAGCATTTAGCATATATTCACTTATTGGTCCGCCCAAAATAACTAGCAATGGCGAACATGCAAGTAAAGCTATAATTACAGTTACCTGCAACGGGTGTGCACTTGCACAATCGGCATTTTCGCTACTTTTGCTTCTATGCTCCCAGAACAAAGTTGTGCCAGCGCGCGAAAGCGCTACTAACAACGCAAAACTTGTTACTAAATATACTGGCCAAAATAGTAAAGCTTGCTCACTGTTTAATGTCGCTTTAAGTATCCAAATTTTACCTACAAAGCCTGACAGTGGTGGCATACCAACTACCGTTAAAGACGCAATAATAAAGCACACACCTAATAAAAATGGCTGTTTTACAGAGCGACCTGCTACTAGTCTATCGCCAACTTTACCGCGCTGGATTGAAACTAAGTCTGCTAGTAAAAATAGTGCGGCACTAACAAGTGTTGAATGCACTAAATAATATAAAAGTGCAGCAGTGGCATTTACATTTTGCAATGCTATTAGCGCAACCAGCGTACCTACCGATACTAATACTAAGTTAGATGTGAGTTTACGTAAGTCTTGTGCTGCCATCACACCAATTGCACCTACTATAATGGTCGCAATTGCTAAGCCCCAAAGCCAAGGCTGCGCCATGTGTTCAAGCGCTCCGGCTTGTTCACCAAATATCACCGTATAAACACGAAGCATAGCGTAAACGCCTACTTTAGTCATAATCGCAAACAATGCAGCAACCACAGGTTTAGCACTTGCGTAAGTATTTGGAAGCCATAAATGCAGAGGTAATAGTGCGCCTTTTAAAGCAAATACTATTAATAGCAGTAAGCCGCCTGCTTTTGCTAGATATACATCATCACCTGTAAGTAGTGATACCTTTTGCGTCATGTCTGCAATATTAAGCGTACCAAGCACACCGTACAAAATACCCAAACCAATTAAAAATACGCTTGAGCCAACTAAATTCAATATTACATATTGCAATGCCGCGCGAGTATTTTGTTTATCACCTGCGTGCATTAACAATGCATAAGATGCAATCAGTAGCACTTCAAAAAATACAAATAGGTTAAATAAATCGCCAGTTAAAAACGCGCCATTTACACCTAATATCAAAAAGTGAACAAGTGGGTGATAAAAGCTGCCTTTTTCATCATCGCCAGCACTACCATATAAAATAGCGCCCAAACCTAAAAATGAAGTTAACGTAACCAATAAGGTAGACAACATATCGGCTACTAAGACTATTCCAAATGGTGCAGACCAATTACCAATAGCGTAAACGTTAATACCTGTATTATTAACATGTACAAGTAAAAGCACACTAATGGCAAAAGTAGCTATTGCCATTACAATTGAAACTAAGCGGCGAATTTTAACGCTTTTACCACATGGTGGCAGCAATAAAATAACAGCCGTCAGCATAGGTAATAAAATAGGGAGCGAAGCTAAATGTTGGATCATTTTTGCTCCTTATTATCTGCAGAGGTGTTGGGCACATAACCATCAACATGGTCGCTACCTAAATCGGCGCGTCCACGTATTGCCAAAATAACCACGAATGCGGTCATCGCAAAACCAATAACAATAGCTGTAAGCACTAAAGCTTGAGGTAGAGGATCGGCGTATTCTGTACCAGTACCAAGCACTACCGCTTTATTAATAGTAAGACGACCTGCTGAAAACAAAAATAAGTTAACAGCATATGAAATCATAGTAAGCCCAAGTACTACAGGGAACGTACGAGCTCTTAGCAGTAAAAACACACCGCAACTGACCAATACTCCAACGCAAGATGCGTACAATAATTCCATTAAATATTTACCTCTTTTTTCTGGGTATCTGCCGTCATATTACCTAAGCTTGCCAAAATCATTAGCGTAGCGCCTACAACCGTTAAGTAAACACCTAGGTCAAATGCAATCGCGCTGGCAAGCTCTGTTTTACCGACAAACGGAATATCAAAGTAGTCAAACCAAGTTGTTAAAAATGGCTTATCAAAGAACCAGCTACCCACACCAGTGAACAGTGAAATACCAATGCCTGAAGCTATGATTTTACGATAATTAACATCAAAACGTCCGTTTATCCATGCTGTACCATGCGCCATGTATTGCAAAATAAACGCGATTGACGTTACCAGTCCAGCAATAAAGCCACCGCCAGGTAAGTTATGTCCGCGTAAGAAAATATATGCAGAAACCAATAACGCAAGCGGTAATAAACTTTGTGAAATACTCGCCAGTAAGATTGGATGGCGCTCTCGTGCCCATGGGCGCCCTTCGCTGTCACTTGCTGGCATAAATAATGGGATTCGAGAAAGTACTTTAAATATACCTAATGCGGCAATGCCTAATACGGTAATTTCACCAAGCGTATCAAAGCCCCTAAAGTCGACTAAAATAACGTTAACTACATTAGTTCCACCGCCACCAATTTTAGCGTTAGCAATAAAGAAGTCTGAGATTGAATCTAATGGACGTGTAAGTAATGCATAACAGATACTCGCTATAACTACACCTAACGTAGAGGCAATTCCTAAATCTCGAAGTACGCGTAATGAACTTGATTCTTTTGGCGTATGCTGGGGCAAGAAAAACAATGCCAGCATAAGTAAAATAATAGTAACAACCTCAACAGTTAACTGTGTAAGTGCTAAATCAGGAGCAGAAAAGCGTGTGAATACAACCGATACCATTAACCCTACGATTGAGAGCATTAACAACGATACCATTCGAGAGCGATGCCAAATAACGGTAGCAAGAGCACCAATAATCAATAAGCCCGCACCAATTGCATTGTGCACATCAACAGGGGTAAGTGGCATGCTGCCAGCAAGTTGTTGCATTTCAAATAATGGCCAACCGGCACACAGTAAGACTACCGCTAACATAATTACTAGGTAGCGCTGCAGCGATCCATTTTCGATACTGCTTACCTTTGACTGACACCAAGCAACAACACTTAAAATTACACGTTCAAAGGTTTTTTTAGCATTTAAAGGTGGTAATGACGCTTGAAACTGAAATAGATATTTACGATTAATATAAATAAATAAACCGCCAGCAATCGCCATTGCACTCATTAATAGAGGCAAGTTAAACCCGTGCCAAATAGCCAATTCGTAAACTGGCATTTCTTTTCCAAGTACAGCTAAAGACGCCGCAGATAAAATGCCATCAATTGTAAAGTGTGGGAACATACCCACTAGTAAACAAATCACAACTAATATTTCTATTGGTACCCGCATATAACGTGGCGGTTCGTGCGGCGTGCGAGGTAAATCAATTGGTTCACCATTAAAGAACACGTCATGAATAAAGCGTGCGGAGTACGCAACAGCTAATGCGCCTGCAACCGTTGCCAGTACTGGAATTAACCACGACATAGAACCAAGCACTTGCTGATGCAGCGTTTCTGCAAAAAACATTTCTTTAGATAAAAACCCATTAAGTAATGGAACCCCTGCCATAGCAGCCGCCGCGACCATTGCAAGCGTTGCAGTGTATGGTAAGTATCGCCACATACCATTTAATTTACGCATATCGCGCGTGCCTGTTTCATGATCGATAATACCAACGGCCATAAATAACGACGCTTTAAACGTTGCATGGTTAATTATATGAAATATAGCAGCAACAGTCGCAAGCTCAGTATCAAGCCCGAGTAATAGCGTTATTAAACCCAAATGGCTTATTGTTGAGTAAGCTAACAATCCTTTTAAATCGTGTTTGAATAATGCTATGTAAGCACCAAACAACAGCGTAGCTAAACCTGTTAACCCAACAAGTAAGAACCACGTATCGGTGCCAGCTAAAGCAGGATGAAAACGTGCTAATAAAAATATACCGGCTTTTACCATGGTTGCAGAATGTAAATACGCGCTCACTGGCGTAGGCGCTGCCATTGCATGAGGAAGCCAAAAATGAAATGGAAATTGTGCCGATTTAGTAAACGCACCCAATAGCACCAATACTAATGCTACTTCGTATAAATCGTGAGATTGAATTATCGCTTTACTCGCTAGGATAACATCTAGGTCATAACTACCAACAATATCACCTAATAGCATTAAGCCTGCAAGTAACGCTAAGCCGCCCGCGCCTGTTACAGCAAGAGCCATACGAGCACCCTTTCGCGCTTCAGACTTATGCCACCAAAAACTAATTAATAAAAATGAGCTGATGCTCGTTAATTCCCAAAACAACCACAGCTGAATAACATTGTTAGACATAACAATGCCAAGCATTGCGGTCATAAACAGCATTAAATAACTATATAACTTAGCCATTGAGTCGTTGGCACTGAGGTAGTAACGCGTGTAGAGGATAACGAGCAAGCCTATGCCTAAAATCATAAACATAAACAATAAACTGAGGCCGTCTAACCGCAGAGATAGGTCGAGCCCTATTGACGGGATCCAAGCGAAAGAGTAACGAATGGTTTCGCCCGCTAAAACTGCAGGTGCATGGTATAAAGTTATTCCCAAAGCCGTTAAAGGCGCAAGAGCCGTTAAACTAGTGCTTAAATTGCGGGATAACTTACCTGTGCATGCAGAAATAACACTGCCAATTAAGGATAACAAGGGTATCCAGAGCAAAGTCATAATGTAGGGCCTTTTATAATCATAAGTTTATCAGGGCATCTCTTTTTAATACTAAGGGATGCTTTTACTGCCTGTTTTTAAACGACATTAATGACTATAGTTATACTGAAAAACACTGATTTTGTCTATAAAAAGCGGTTCTGTATGGGTGTTTTTTAAACATGAACTAACAATTTATTAAGCCTACAAAAACAATTAATTAATACTGATAATTGTTAATTTAATATGGCCTTATTTGCAAATGTAAGCGCGCTGGAGTGGCGATAAGAATTACCATTGGTCATATCTAAATGCTTCAACCAAATCTCTCTATACTGCGCCGAGAGCCCTAACTGCTGATATTGCATAATAGACCAATTTTCACTAGGTTTATATGCAACACCACCTATCTGGCAACTCTTTGCTTTATGCCAGCCTATTGGGGGCGACTCATCATGAGAGATAAATAAATTAGGTGCCACAAAACCCGTTTTTGCACACAACCATGCTTGTTTAGCTTTAGGTAGCGCATATTCATCTTCAAAACCGTTAAAATGCATCAACTCATGCAAAAACACACTGTATTTTGCTTTTGAGTTTATTAGCATTGTTCCTTTAGTAACATTAGCCGTTCCATCTTTTGGCATCATTACTATAAAATTAAAATTGTTAGGAAGCTGGTTATTGAGTTTAGCTGATTGCCAGTCACACTTTGCTATTTGATTAGTGCTACTTTTACACTCAAGCATACCTGCAACGTAAACTGGTTTTGAAAAGCAAAAAATATTTTCACGGGGCTCTGGCTGTTTATTATAAGCATTAATAAACTCGGTGAGTTTATATAAGCCACTACGATGATCGCTCATAGTCAGCACGTTAAACATACATTGCTTATTAGGTTTACTTATATTTATTAAAGATGAAAAACCGAGAGCGTGGATAAACTCACTAGATACTTTACTCTGTGGTGTTTTTAACTGAAGCTTTAGATGATTTAGCACATCCCCTGCTGGTAATTTGTTTTTACTAGCGAGTAACTTTAAATCGCTCCAACGTGAGTGCTCAAGTAACTTTGTTGCTAATATTTTACGCTCTGGGCTTGTTAAATCATTTAATGCTCTGAGCCAAAATTGTTTTGCAGTATCGCTCTGACTGTTTTTAATAAGCTTAAGAGAATACATATATTGGGCTGAAGAAATTTTACTGCGGGCGAGTATAGCTAAAGAGGTATTTGGTAACTGCTCTAAGTGATCAGAAAAATAACCAGGTGATTTCCAATAACTTTGTAGCACATTAGCTTTTGCGTTTAAAACATGCCAAAAGCCAATAGCGCCTAGGTGATTACTCGAGCCTGTAATTAACAAACAACATAGTAATACACCTATTAATTTAAAACGCTTAACTTGCGTCAACACCTTGCATCAACTCAAGCTCTAAACGCGCATATTTGTACTCAATAAACTCGTGTACATTAGTTGCTAGCGCAAGCCTAAAGTAGTCTGATGCTAAATACAGCTCACCTGCTGCTTGATGCATTTTAGCTAAATAAAAATAAGCTTCGCATAAACGCTGCGCATATTCTTGCTCAGTTCTAACACCATCACTAATGCCAGATAAAAATGCATGTTCACTCATATCCCCCGTATAAAGAGAAATTAACTGGTACGCCCATTGTGATTCATCAAGCGCAGTGGCATTTTGTTTAAGTGCATCAAGCGCAACGGCTTTATCCTCTTGTGCTTGTGCTAAATAAACCCATAAAACTCGGTACGGATCTTTTGGAGAGCGAGCTAAAAATTCATTAAAATCATTTTTAGCAAGGCCTGCTCTGTCGCCGTAATACAGTGCGATACCTCGATTTAAATAGGCGTATTCATGCTCTTCATCAAGTTCTAGGGCAGAATCGAAAAACTCATAGGCTTTTTCATACTGCTGCATAAGCGTATGTTGAATACCTAAAAAATTATACACTTCAGCTAAATCAGGCTTAAGCTTTACTGCGCGATTAAAATCAATACGCGAAAGAGTTGTCATACCTAGACTATCAAAAAGTACACCACGGTCGTAATAAAGCTTAGCTTGTTGCTCTTCGCTTAAGTCGGCTCTATTTAATAGCTCTGAGTAGCGTGCAATAGCAATTTCACTTCTAAAGTCAGAAGCTAAAGGTGCAGTAAATGGCACATTAACAATCGGGGTTGGTTCTGATTCTGTTGTAGTTTGGCAAGCGCTTAAAGACAAAATAGCAAAAGATGCCAAAGCTAAATGTTTGAGTATCATTAAAATCCTTAATACCAAGATATATCGCGATTAATATAAGACAGACCTTGTCCAATAAGGTTTCATTAAAGCATAAAAAAAGGGGCTAAACAGCCCCTTTTTTACTATCTAGCTAATATAACTAGATTAATAAGTTAGCAATTACGCGTCAGTAGGCGCGTCAGCTGCAGGTGCTGCTGATTCCATTGCTTCTTTAATACTTAGACGTACACGGCCTTGGCGATCTACTTCTAGTACTTTAACTTTAACTTCTTGACCTTCAGAAAGGTGATCAGCCACGTTATTAACGCGCTCAGTACTAATTTGAGAAATGTGTACTAGACCATCTTTACCAGGAAGAATGTTTACAAACGCACCGAAGTCTACGATACGTACAACTTTACCTTCGTAGATAGTACCTACTTCAAGTTCAGCTGTTAATTGCTCAATACGGCTAATTGCATTAGCTGCACTTTCGCCATCTGTAGCGGCAATTTTAATTGTACCGTCGTCACCGATTTCAATCGTTGTACCAGTTTCTTCAGTAAGCTGACGAATAGTTGCGCCACCTTTACCAATAACTTCAGCGATTTTCTTCTGTGGGATTTTCATTGTGTATATGCGAGGAGCAAACATTGATAGCTCTTCAGAAGGAGCAGAAATCGCTTCATCCATCACTTCTAAGATATGTAAACGTGCAGCTTTTGCTTGTTTAAGCGCAATTTGCATGATTTCTTGAGTGATACCTTCGATTTTGATATCCATTTGAAGTGCAGTAATACCTGCAGCAGTACCGGCAACTTTAAAGTCCATGTCACCTAAGTGATCTTCATCACCTAAGATGTCAGAAAGAACAACGAATTTATCGTCTTCTTTAACTAGACCCATCGCAATACCGGCAACAGATGCTTTAATTGGTACACCCGCGTTCATAAGTGCTAGAGAAGTACCACAAACAGACGCCATTGAAGAAGAACCGTTTGATTCAGTAATTTCAGATACTACACGGATTGAGTAAGGGAACTCAGTAAGTGTAGGCATTACAGCTGAAATACCACGCTTAGCAAGGTTACCATGGCCGATTTCACGACGCTTAGGAGAACCAACAAAACCAGTTTCACCTACACAGAATGGAGGGAAGTTGTAGTTAAGCATAAAGTGGTTTTTATGAGTACCAGTTAAATCGTCGATTAACTGTGAATCACGTTCTGTACCAAGTGTCGCTGTTACTAACGCTTGAGTTTCACCACGTGTAAAGATAGCAGAACCGTGAGTACGCGGTAATACGCCAGTCATTACGTCTAGTGCACGAATCATATCTGGTTCACGACCATCGATACGTTTTTCGCCAGCAGCTATACGGCCACGAACGATTTTCTTCTCAAGTGAACCGAAGATTTTGCCAATTTCTTGCTTGTCTAAAGACTCGCCTTCAGCAAGTTCAGCTGTTAATACTGCAACAACTTCATCTTTAGCTTCACCAAGAGCTTCTTTACGCGCTACTTTATCAGTGATTAAGTAAGCTGCGCCTACTTTTTCAGCAGCAATAGTTGCTACTTTATCTTCTAGTGCAACATTTTTCTCAGGTGCAGTCCAATCCCAAGTAGGCTTGCCTGCTTGCGCTTTAAATTCTTCGATTGCAGTAATGATCGCTTGAGATTGCTCATGACCATATACAACAGCGCCAAGCATTACGTCTTCTGCAAGTACGTTAGCTTCTGATTCAACCATAAGTACCGCTTTATCAGTACCGGCTACCACTAAATCAAGTTGGCTTTCTTCAAGCTCTTTTAATGTAGGGTTAAGTACGTATTCGCCGTTGATGTAACCAACACGAGATGCACCAATTGGACCACTGAATGGAATACCAGAGATAGCAAGTGCTGCTGAAGTACCAATCATCGCAACCATATCAGGTTGGATTTCAGGGTTAACAGAAACAACAGTAGCAATAACTTGTACTTCGTTTACAAAGCCGCTTGGGAAAAGTGGACGAATTGGACGGTCAATAAGACGTGCAATAAGAGTTTCGCCATCGTTAGGACGACCTTCACGCTTTAAGAAACCACCAGGGATACGACCAGCAGCGTACATACGCTCTTGGTAGTTAACTGTTAGTGGGAAAAAGTCTTGACCAGGTTGTGCTTCACGCTTACCAACAACAGTTACTAAAACTGAAGTGTCGCCAATGCTTGCAAGTACAGCGCCGTCTGCTTGACGAGCGATTGCACCAGTTTCTAGAGTCACTGTATGTTGACCTAGTTTGAATTCTTTAATAATTGCTTGCACTTAAAATATTCCTTAAATGTATTCTAATAAGTTGTCATCAAAGTACCAATTACAGTACATAATTGTATTCAGTTGGAAATCAATTAAGTACTACAATTGGCAATGATGTGAATAATTGCAGATAAACCTTTTTACCTACGCGCATAGTATATACCAAAGCTACTTCAAAATGCGAGTCTAGGGTGTGTTGATCTTTGTGGATTGAAATTTGTTCAATCTAGGGGCGATTTAATCACGGCGCGAGATTTGTAACCTAGTGGGCTAAGTAAAAATCGAGTAACAAAGAGTTAATCGCCCCTAGGATGAACCCGCAGGGCAGCGCATGTTTGGCATTAATGCTGCGTTATCGCCTATTTGTGGCGAATAACCACACTACATAGGCGCTGCCTTGCCTAAAGACCAAACATACAGCTGCAAAATTAATCACGAAAGGTCAACACACACTAGCTACTAGATTTAAGCTGGGCTAATGAGTGGGTAAATACAACGATGCTTGATAAGCTATGAAATAGGAGTTTTACAATATAATTCAATAAGTTTATAAATTTGTTTTATTTTCAAACACAAATTTTAGGCACAAAAAAAGGAGCTAAAAAGCTCCCATTTCTATAATCTAGTTCTTAACGACGTAGGCCAAGTTCTTTGATTAGTGCAGTATAACTAGTGATATCTTTACCTTTAAGGTAATCAAGTAGTTTACGGCGAGTGCTTACTTTACGAAGCAGACCACGGCGTGAGTGGAAGTCATGCTTGTGATCAGCAAAGTGACCTTGAAGCTTGTTGATATCATAAGTAAGTAATGCTACTTGTACTTCTGATGAACCTGTATCGCCTTCTGCACGTGCAAATTTAGCAATGATATCGATTTTTTCTTGATTGCTTAGTGACATAGTAACTCCAAAAATTAAATTTAAAAGGTGTCTTAGCCGATCACTAATTCAGCCAAAACGATTAAGCCGGCGTATTCTACCAACTGTAGGAATAACTACAAGTTAATTATTCCCATCTACAACTAATAAGCCACTGCTGGGCACACTAGTTGCTTATTCAGGCTTTACGTAATCATCTTGCTGGCTAGCAAGACCACGTTTAACCTTTAAATGGCCACTTGAGTTGCGCTCGCCAGTACCAATAAACACACCATCCGCAACAACTTTAATTGCCCCCTCAGGTAAAGCTTCAGGTAACTCGACTGCTTGCCCATGACTAAATACTTTGCCCTGCTCTTTCGAAATTTCAATAACAGGTAAATCAGTTAAAGCAGTGTCTATAGGTAATAACAACGCGTCTAAATAAGTAGAAGGCGCAAGCTCTTCTGCTTTCGCTTTAGCAAGCAACGCTTCAATTTCATCAAGCGAAACCATTTTATCTGCCGGATACTGACCAACAGCAGTTCTGTGAAGCATTATAACGTGTGCGCCACACCCTAGGTTTTCGCCCAAATCATCAACGATTGTACGAATATACGTCCCTTTTGATACATGAGCCGTCATTTGTAATACGTTGTTTTGTTCATCAAATTCGTCAAACGATAAGCTAAACACATTTATTTTTCTGCATTTACGAGGGACTTCAATACCCTCTCGTGCGTACTTATATAATGGTCTACCTTGATACTTAAGTGCTGAGTACATTGATGGATATTGATCTGACTCTCCAACAAAAGCTGCAATTTCTTTTGTTAACTGCTCACGCGTCACATTCACATCTTTCGTGCTTACGATTTCGCCATCAGAATCTGATGTTGTTGTACGCTCACCCAGTTTTGCACGAACGATATAGGTTTTATCTGTATCGAGTAAAAACTGCGTAAACTTAGTCGCCTCACCAAAACAAATTGGCAGCATACCTGTAGCAAGCGGGTCTAAAGCCCCAGTGTGGCCAGCTTTTTGTGCAAAATAAACACCTTTCGCTTGCTGCAGAGCTTTATTTGATGAAATGCCTTGCGGTTTGTTTAACAACAAAATACCGTCAACTGCACGGCCTTTACTGCGCTTTGCCATCTGTATCAGTGCCTTCTTCGCTATCTGTATCTTCTACGTGCTTAGTACTTTGTTCACTATCTGAAATATCAGCATCAACACTTTCTACATCTTCATCGACATGCTTTGCGTTATCTTCGCGGATAATAGAATCCACTAAATTAGAAATACGCATACCTTCCATCAGTGAATTATCAACTACAAACTTTAACTCAGGCATTATACGAGCACGAATACGCTTACCAAGTAACGAGCGAATATAACCCGTTGCTTCATTAAGTACTTTAGCGCTTTGCTTAGCTGCATCTTCATCTTGTGTGTTAAACACAGTGATGAAAATTTTGGCATAAGATAAATCACGCGATACTTCTACCGCTGACACTGTCACCATACCTAAGCGTGGATCTTTAATTTCGCGTTGTAAAATTACAGCAATTTCTTTTTGGATTTGCTGTGCAACACGATCAGTGCGAGAAAATTCTCTCATTGCATTTGTCCTAAAATCATAACTTATTGAAATTTAATAATAAGCTAATTAAATAATGGATACACAAATGGGGGCTAAGCCCCCATTTATTAGTTTAGCGAGCTAACAATTAAAGAGTACGTTGTACTTCAACTGTTTCAAATACTTCGATTTGGTCACCAACACGTACGTCATTGTAGTTCTTAACGCCGATACCACATTCCATGCCGTTACGAACATCAGCAACATCGTCTTTAAAGCGACGAAGTGACTCAAGTTCACCTTCATAGATAACCACGTTTTCACGTAGTACACGGATTGGAGCGCTACGTTTAATAACACCTTCAGTAACCATACAACCAGCAATTGCGCCAATTTTTGGAGACTTGAATACGTCACGAACTTGCGCAAGACCAATGATTTCTTGTTTAAACTCAGGTGCTAGCATGCCTGACATTGCTTGCTTAACTTCTTCGATTAAGGCATAAATTACGCTGTAATAACGAAGGTCTAAGTTTTCAGTATCAATCACTTTACGAGCAGAAGCATCAGCACGAACGTTAAAGCCAACTACAATTGCGTTAGACGCTGCAGCTAGTGTCGCATCAGTCTCAGTAATACCACCAACACCAGAGCCTACAATCTTCACTTTCACTTCATCAGTAGAAAGTTTAGTTAGTGAATCAGAGATTGCTTCGATAGAACCTTGAACGTCTGCTTTAAGTACCACGTTAACTTCAGAAACATCACCTTCAGTCATGTTAGTAAACATGTTTTCAAGCTTAGCTTTTTGTTGACGTGCTAGTTTAACATCGCGGAACTTACCTTGACGGTATAAAGCAACTTCACGCGCTTTACGCTCGTCTTTAACAACAGTTGCTTCGTCGCCCGCAGCTGGAATACCAGAAAGACCTAAAATTTCCACTGGAATAGATGGACCTGCCGACTTGATGTCTTTACCGTTTTCATCGCGCATTGCACGAACACGGCCATACTCAAGACCACATAATACAATGTCACCTTGGTTAAGCGTACCAGATTGAACAAGTACTGATGCAACTGGACCGCGGCCTTTATCAAGACGAGATTCAATAACAACACC
>NZ_AUTI01000340.1:0-18945 GCF_000497995.1 Pseudoalteromonas sp. TB25 | reverse complement strand
ATACCTTCGGTAGGGGCAGAAAGCTCTAAAAGCTCAGATTGCATAAGTACGGCTTCAAGAAGGTCATCAATACCTAGACCAGTTTTAGCTGAGATATGAACGTACTGCGTATCGCCGCCCCATTCTTCAGGGATAACGTCTAGCTGAGCTAGTTCGTTTTTAACGCGATCTGGATCTGCGCCTTCTTTATCCATTTTGTTTACAGCAATGATTAAAGGAACGCCAGCTGCACGTGCGTGCTGTACCGCTTCTTTAGTTTGTGGCATAACACCATCATCTGCTGCAACCACTAAGATTACGATATCTGTCGCTTTAGCACCACGAGCACGCATTGATGTAAATGCAGCATGTCCTGGAGTATCTAAGAAGGTAATCATATTGCCATTTACATCAACATGGTATGCACCAATATGCTGTGTAATACCACCGGCTTCGCCAGAAGCAACCTTCGCAGAACGAATGTAATCTAGAGTCGATGTTTTACCATGGTCAACGTGACCCATTACAGTTACTACTGGAGCACGAGGCTCTGACTTACCATCTTCATGGCGGTCGTTAAGTACTGTTTGCTCTAATTCGTTTTCTTTAACAATGATAACCTTGTGACCCATTTCTTCTGCAACTAGTTGTGCAGCTTCTTGGTCAATCACTTGGTTAATAGTAACCATGTCACCCATTTTCATCATTGTTTTAACAACTTCAGCGCCTTTAACAGCCATGCGTGATGCAAGCTCAGCTACTGTAATTGTTTCGCTAATACGCACTTCATTTTTAACATCAACAGTTGGTTTTTGGAAACCATGCTGCAGCGATGCTGGTGCTTTTAATTTAGACTTGTTACGGCCTCTTGACGCTGCAAATTTATCTTTTGCTGGCGCTTTTTTCTTTTTCTTAGCACGGCGAGTGCCTTGCTCATCACGAGCATCGGCAACATCTTCTGCTTCACGTGCATAAGTTGAAGTCGTAAGATGGTGATCCGCTGTTTCTTCGCGTTTCTTACGTTCTTCTTCTTCTTTCTTCCAGCGTGCTGAATTCTCTTCAGCTAGCTTTCTTGCCTCTTCTGCTTGACGTTTCGCTTCTTCTTCAGCTTTCTTCAATGCGGCCTCTTCTGCTTCTTTTTGCAGACGCTCAGCTTCTATGCGATCTTTCTCAGACTTAGCACTTTGCTCTGGGGTCATCTGCTTTTGTTTCGCTTTACGCTCTGCATCAGCTTTGCGTTTAGCTTCTTCTTTGGCTTTACGGTCAGCTTCTTCTTTCGCTTTACGTTCTGCCTCTTGTTTCGCTTTTAATTCTGCGGCTTCTTGTTCAGCTTTTTGTTGCTGTTCAAGACGGGCTTTTTCTTCAGCGGCTAAGCGTGCTTGCTCTTGTTCTTGCTCCATTGCGCTTTTCTTCACGTAGGTACGTGTTTTACGAACTTCAACTTGAACATCTTTAGCTTTACCCGTAGAACCAGTCACACTTAATGTGCTTTTGCTCTTACGTTGTAAAGTCATACGCGCTGGGCCATCTGAACCTGTACCACCATGATGCTTGCTTAAATGATCAAGTAACGTTGCTTTTTCAGCTTCTGTTACGTTATCAGTTGCTTGCTTAGTGATACCTGCTTGTGAAAACTGCTGTAGCAATTTATCAACAGTTGTACCTATATCGCCGGCTAGTTTTTCAACATTTACTTCTGCCATAGTGTGTAATACCTCCGTTAATAAATTACTCGTCTGCAAACCAACAAATGTTTCGTGCAGCCATAATCAGTTCACCCGCTTTTTCAGATGAAAGTTCTGTGATATCAACTAATTCGTCAATACCTTGCTCTGCCAAGTCTTCAAGTGTAACAACACCTTTGCTTGCCATAACAAATGCTAAGTGACGCTCTAAGCCTTCAAGCGCAAGTAAGTCTTCAGCAGGCTCTGCGCCATCTAAGCTTTCTTCCGTTTTAAGTGCTTTAGTTGTCAATGCATCTTTTGCGCGTGAACGCAATAAATCTACAGTCTCTTCATCAAGACCATCAATTTCTAAAAATTCAGACGCAGGTACATACGCCACTTCTTCAAGTGTCGAGAAACCTTCGTTAATAAGTAATGATGCAAACTCATCATCTATATCTAAATTTTCAGTGAATAAGTTAAGTAACTTATCAGATTCAGCTTCATTTTTAGTACGCATGTCTTCAACAGTCATTACGTTCAGTTCCCAGCCAGTTAATTGGCTTGCTAAACGAACATTCTGACCATTACGACCAATTGCTTGTGCTAGGTTATCGGCTTCTACAGCGATATCCATTGAGTGAGTGTCTTCATCCATTACGATTGAAGCAACTTCTGCTGGCGCCATTGCATTGATAACAAATTGTGCTGGGTTGTCATCGTAAAGTACGATATCAACACGCTCACCACCAAGCTCAGACGATACAGCTTGAACTCGTGCGCCACGCATACCAACACATGCACCAATTGGATCAATGCGTTTGTCGTTAGATTTAACAGCAATTTTAGCGCGTGAACCTGGATCACGTGCAGCTGCACGTAACTCAATCATCTCTTCGCCAATTTCTGGCACCTCAATGCGGAATAATTCCATTAGCATTTCAGGTTTAGAGCGCGTTACAAATAATTGTGCACCGCGTGCTTCAGGTTTAACTTCATATAAAAGACCACGGATTCGATCACCCGGGCGGAAGTTTTCACGTGGCAACATGTCATCACGGTAAATTACCGCTTCTGCGTTGTTACCTAAATCAAGTACGATTGCATCGCGAGTTGCTTTTTTAACAACACCCGTTACCAGCTCGCCTTCTTGATCTTTGTATGCTTCAACAACTAAAGCGCGCTCAGCTTCACGTACTTTTTGTACGATAACTTGCTTAGCCATTTGTGTTGTAATACGGTCAAATTTGATTGAGTCGATTTGCTCTTCAACATAATCACCCATTTGCAAATCAGGTTCTTCAACCTGTGCTGCTTCTAGAGTGATTTCGCTGTATGGGTTCTCTAATGAACCATCTTCTAATACAGCGGCAATTTGCCAGCGACGGAACGTATCGTAATCACCGGTTTTACGGTCAATTGCTACACGTACTTCAATTTCGCCATCGTGTTTTTTCTTTGTCGCCGTCGCTAGAGCGAACTCTAGAGCTTCAAAAATCTTTTCTTTTGGAACCGCTTTCTCATTGGAAACGGCTTCAGCAACCAATAATATCTCTTTTGCCATGGGTAATGCCTCGCTTGCCCTATTCCTTCGCACTCGAATTTAAAACTTCGCGATTAAATTCGCACGTTCGATGTTACTAAGCATGATCAGATGCTCCGCACCATCGTTAGATAGTGTGATCATATCGCTGCTAACTGCTACTAAGTCGCCTTTAAAATTACGACGACCATCCTGTGGAAGTTTAGTACGCACGCGTACTTCCTCTCCTTGCGCCTGCTCGTAGTGATCTTGTTTGAATAATAGACGATCAACACCAGGAGACGATACTTCCAAATCATATTCATTTGTAATTGGGTCTTCGACGTCTAAAATCGCACTAATTTGGCGACTGGCATCCGCACAGTTATCAACTGAGATCCCATCCTCATGAGCAATATATACTCTTAAGGTAGAATGGCGACCCGCTTGTACAAATTCAAGACCATGCAACTCAAAGCCTAACATTTCTACCGCAGGCGTTAACATGGTTACTAAATCTTGTTCAAGTTTTGTCACGAAAATCCTCCATACAAACAAAAAAAGGGCTTATAGCCCTAAAATACTGAGTTTAAATTTTAATTTGATAGCAATTGCCACAAATCGTAAGGTGCAGATACAACAACGCCCCGAACCAAGCGGGGCGTCACACCAATAAAGCATAAAACTGTGTGGCCGAGGGCCAAGCTTGGTTGCGAGTCAGTAAACTGACCTAATTAAACTACATAGCCTAAAACGCAAAACGCGCATTACTTAGAATGCGCGATATAAATTAGTAAGGTAATACCTACTAGTAGAATTGGTTGCGGGAGCCGGATTTGAACCGACGACCTTCGGGTTATGAGCCCGACGAGCTACCAGACTGCTCCATCCCGCGCCAATAGATATCAAACCTTAAATTTAATATCGCTGTTAGCTGTTATACAACACACTAAACAATGGCCGCTATTATAAGGATGTACAGGATAATTAGCAACTATAATACGCAATTAGTTTATAAAATTTGCAATTCGTCAAGATGCTAATTTAATGTATATGTAAGTAACATAAGTAATCAGCCAACTTTATAAAATCCCCATACTTGAGCCATAAAATGTAGTAGCTTATTATTTCAGGATAAAAATCAGATAAACTGAAGTTTAATAACTCTTAAAATACGTTTTAAAGGCTCACTAATTACCAGAAAGTAAATAGATATAACAAAAAGCCATACTTTCACACTAAAAAAACGTGCAGAATTTGAACTGCCCGCTATAATCAACATTATTCCTACTTGATAATAATAGTTATTACTCACTGCAACGAGATAAAAATGAATCAACAACAATCAGCATTATTAAATAACTTAACAATTATTAAGCCTAACTTTCATGCGTTTACGGCTAAGTTTCATAGTAAATTAGCCCAATCTAGTATTGAGATGAATTACCCGACGGCCTTACAGTTTAACGAAAAGAGCTTTACCCTCTTTTGCGTGTTAGAACGAATTGTTAAACATTTAGATAAACCAGCATCGGTAGCTCCTTTTTTAGCTCACCATTTAATGTATCTAAAAAAAAGCGGCGCTTCACACAGTGACATTGCCCTTTTATCTAACGCTTTTTACGAAACCCTTGAAGAGCACCTTGGTAAGCATTTTACTACTGAGAGTCAACTCGCTTGGAAAAAAGCGCTTAGGTACTTTGAAAGCTTTGCAAGCAATGTTCTTTTCAACGTTACCAACGTGGTTTCGTTACAACAAAGAATGCAGCAAAAGCAAAGTAATAAAATTTAGATATTCAATTGGGGGGAGACTTAATTTACTTAATCTCCCCTTAATTATGCTCATTTTAACACCATGGTCAAAAACGCCTTGATATGCGGTTAAACTTTTTTGCCCTATTGCTAACAGCACAATGTATTGTGTTATTTAACGCTTCTATTCGTTTTACTAATCCATTATTAAACTCAAGAAACAACTAATCCCCAGCATTAAAAACAGCAAACTATTGTCGTTATGCACTTAATTACTCCTATTTGCTTGTTATAAAATATTAAAACGATCGTTTAATTAACTATGTCCGTATAAGAAAATTTGGCTTTACTATGACCTATCATAAAACACTTAGATTAATATTAGGCGATCAGCTAAACCTATCTCATTCATGGTATAAACAAAAAGACGACGACACGCTTTATCTCATCGCAGAATTAAAACAAGAAACCAACTACGTTAAGCATCACATTCAAAAACTGTGTGCTTTTTTTAATGCTATGGAAAACTTTGCAACTGCATTAAAAACGGCAGGATTTAATGTTTTGCATTTAACACTTGACGATACAGCTGACGACAAAGATTTAATTGAATTACTCAAGCGAATTGCTGATAAATACCAATGCGAAACTATTGAATATCAATATCCTGATGAGTTTAGGCTTAAGTCTCAATTAGCTAAGTTTAAAAGTGATGGCTCATTTGATGTAATTGCCACAGATACTGAACATTTTTTATTACCGTTCACCGATATAAAAACACGCTTTACAAAAAACAAGCATGTGACAATGGAGCACTTCTATCGTGCTATGCGTAAGCAGTTTAATATATTAATTGATGATACTAAGCCAACCGGTGGCAAATGGAATTTTGACAGTAATAATCGTAATAAATTTTCCAAAGCTGACTTAGCGTGTATACCAAAACCTAAGCTATTCAATAATGATGTTAAGAACATCATTTCTCGCTTAAATAAGCACAAGATCGTTTACTTTGGCGAAATAGCCGATCAGAAACTAGAGTGGCCAACAACGCGTAAACAAGCCATTGAATCTCTCGAATACTTTTGCGAGCATTTACTTAGTTGCTTTGGTCACTTTCAAGATGCGATGACAGATCAAAGTAAAAATAATACCAGCTTGTACCATAGCCGATTATCGTTTGCCCTAAACGCAAAAATACTCCACCCGTTATATGTAATCAAACGTGTAATAAGAGAATACGAACAAAGACCAAGTGAAATATCCCTCTCGCAAGTAGAGGGCTTTACTAGGCAAATATTAGGTTGGAGAGAACATGTACGTGCCATTTATTGGATTAACATGCCCGACTACGCTGTTAAAAATCAATTACAAGCCAAAAACACACTACCATCTTATTTTTGGAACAGCTCAACAAAAATGAATTGCCTAAGCCACTCATTAAAACAAAGCCTTGAAACCGCTTATGCCCACCATATTCAACGCCTAATGGTTATTGGAAACTTTTGCATGCTTACAGGAATAAACCCTGATAACGTAGATAACTGGTACCTAGGTGTTTATATTGATGCCATAGAGTGGGTAGAGATGCCCAACACCCGAGGAATGAGCCAGTTTGCCGATGATGGAATAATTGCGACTAAACCTTATGCTGCAAGCGGTAACTACATTAATAAGATGAGCGATTACTGCAAAAGCTGTCAGTACGATGTTAAACAAAAAGTAGGTGATAAAGCTTGCCCGCTAAATAGCCTGTACTGGCATTTCATGAATAAACACAGAGACAGGCTAGAAAAGAACCCACGTATTGGTATGGTATATAAAAACTGGGATAAACAAGAAAAAACACTCCAAGAACAAACGCTGCAACAAGCAACCTACTACCTTAATAATTTAGAAGCGCTGTAAACAAAAAAGCCGCCTCGAATGAGGCGGCTAAGTAATCAGGGGAATATGTACTTTAGAAGATTATTTACCTTCTATTAGATTGCTATTACCAATTTCAATTTTACGTGGTTTTAGCGCTTCAGGGATTTCACGTTCTAAGTCAATACTTAGTAAGCCATTGGCTAAATCTGCGCCAAGTACTTTTACATGATCTCCTAACTGGAATTTACGTTCAAAGTTACGCTCAGCAATACCTTGATGAATAAATTTACGCTCTGCGTTTTCATCTTTATTTGCTTTAGTACCTGTAACTTTTAATGTGTTATTTTCTGACTCAATAGTTAATTCGTTATCGCTAAAACCGGCAACGGCCATAGTGATTCTGTATTTGTCTTTATCGAGTGCTTCTATGTTGTAAGGAGGAAAACTTGGCTGCTTATCTGTATTAGCTGCCGCATCCATAAGTGATGCTAAATGTTCGAAGCCGATAAATGAACGATAAAGTGGTGATAAGTCTACTGTACGCATAATAATATCCTCATATTTAAGCGATATTTTGCATGTGCTCTTCTATTGAACAAGCTCAAGCAAAGTTTAATTAATAGTATAAATTTCAATTGTTTAAGTTTAATTAAGGACCCATCAGGCGTCCTACTTAACTATATATGGACGGTAAAATTGTTTTCAAGAGATTAATTTAAAAAAATTAAAAATAAATAAAAAAAGCACTAAAAAGTGCCTTTTGAAACCATGAAAATGAATGTTATTTAATAAATGTGCCTCGGATTGGATAGTCGTTTTCTCTAGAAAACTTAATTCCACCTAGCAGTTGCTCTAAATCAGGACGAACAAATGGGCTGTTTGATATATCGACCATTTGAAGCTGATTTTTTTCATTAAGTACAAAAATGCCTGGCTCAGCAAATGGATGATCAGTTTCTGCATCACTGCGAGGCTCGCTAATATGTAGCCCTAAATCGGTCATTTGTTCGATTGTTAAACCATAGTAAATTGGGAAGTTAATATCTATTTTTTCAAGATGTTTATTAAGCTGCTCATGGCTATCACCACTTACTGCAACCACTTCAACACCAGCATCTTTAAAGTCTTTATGAACTTTAGCAAGCTCGTTAAGTTGCGCAGTACATTTAGGGCAGTGCTGGCCTCGATAAACAACAATCATTTTCCAGGGAGAGTCACTTACTCTATCAACTAAATCTACCTTATTCTCATCAACATCTCTCACTACTAGTGATGGCATAATATCCGCAGGTTTTAAACTAGTGTTACTCATTGCGATCTCCTTTTACTGTTTCAGATTAAAAATTAATTTGCTCTTACCCATAGAGCTTAGGGTACTTTTATTAATTCAACCTGAAAAGTGTAATTAAAAATCGATTATAACTTTAAGACCATCCCTTTATTTTTCTATAAATAGTAGATGCACTAACCCCTAGATAAGCAGCAGCAAGAGGAATATTGTCTTCACAACTTTTAATTGCATTTTCAATCGCCCTTTTTTCAACTTGCCACAAAGGTTCTATATCGTGAACAGACATAGGCGATAATTGAACACTCTGCTCGTTTGTATTGTGAACTGACTTAGCGGATATCGAGTGCTTCACAGCCCCTAATCCAAATGAGCTTGGTAGCATGTCTTTTTCAATTACATCGCCATCATTAATAACAACGGTGTTTTCAATTACATTTTGTAGTTCGCGAATATTTCCTGGCCAATCGTAATTACAAAAAAGCGCCTTAACTTCATCAGAAAAACCAGTAAAATGCTTTGCATTATTATCGCTTTTTTGTTTCAAAATATACTCAGCAAGCAGTAATATATCGCCTCCGCGTTCTCTTAAAGGGGGGAGCTTTACGGGGATAACATTTAAACGGTAATATAAATCTTCTCTAAAACGCCCTTCTGCAACCTCTATGATAGGGTTTCTGTTTGTTGCACAGACTAAACGAACATCGCTGTGTAATACTTCACTACTACCCACCTTACTAAAAATGCCTGTTTGTAAAAAGCGTAATAACTTTGCTTGTAAGTTAAGTTCCATTTCACATAATTCATCTAAAAATAAGGTACCGCCGTTGGCCACTTCAACAGCCCCTTTTCGATCGCTTAATGCCCCACTAAACGCACCTTTAACATGACCAAAAAATTCTGATTCAAATAGCTCAGCAGGGATAGCTGCACAGTTTATGGCAATAAATGGTCCTGTATTTCTCGGGCTTGTATCATGAAGGGTTTGTGCGCAAACTTCTTTACCGGTTCCACTTTCACCTGTGATAAATACACACGCTTTACTTCTAGCTGCACTATCAAGTAATCTAAAAACGGTTTTCATTGCCAGTGATTCACCAACAAAATCTTGATTTTTATCTCTGTTTTTAACCAATGGTTGAACTTTAACTTGCTCTTTTGGCGTCAAGGCACTTTCTACTGAACTAATGAGTCGTTGACTTGTGAAAGGTTTTTCTAAAAAATCAAAACCGCCTAAACGCATTGCTTCCACTGCAATATCAATAGAGCTGTTTGAGGTGATCATGACTACATTAGCAGGATTTTTCTGCTTATTTACAAATTGTAATACCTCAAGCCCACTTATATCTGGCAAGCATACGTCTTGTACTATGACCGCTGGCATTTTTTCTTTAATACCTACTAAAGCAGAGTACCCATCTGTAAAGTGTTTGCATTGGAAACCAGCCTGTTCAAGCTGACTTGCATATAAAGCACCACTGGCAATGCTATCTTCAACTATATAAACAAGACCTTTATCGATTATATCTGACACGGCTTTCTCCTAGATAGCTATACTATTACTCATTATTTGATACGCATCTCGGGTTTTATCCAAGTTGTGTTTAATAACAAGCGCTGCGTGCAAGTTTTCTTGTGTAGTTGACGGTGGCGAATCGTGTAATTGTGTTGCTAACGCAGCTAAAGCAGATGCACCATATAAAGCTGCTGAATTTTTTAAGACATGCATTACTTCTTTAATTTTTATAGTATCTTCACTACTAATTGCCGTATCTAATTGGTTAGCCATAGTAACTAATTCATCAATAAATAATTTAATTAAACGAGCTAACACAGTTGTCCAAACATCCTTTTCGAGTTGAGTTAATACATTTAGCTCGGTAATACTTTTATCGACAAACTGCTCTGATATGGGCATAGATAACCTTTGTGTAAGTTAAAACTTCGTACACTAATAATATGTAAGAGTTGTAGTTTAAGAGTAATTTGTTTTTTGCATTTTGCAAATCAAAATGAATATAAACATTTACAAAGCCCAAGTATCAATACTTTTAGTTAACGTTTGCGGCTTATCTAGCAGGTACCCCTGAGCTATATCGCAACCAAGTTGTTCTAATATTTGTAATTGCTCATTCTCTTCAATACCTTCTGCTACCGTTTGTAAACCCAATCGTTGAGCCATCGCAATAATTGCGCTACATAACGTAAAGTCTTCATTATTAGTTGCAATACCACTTACAAAACTGCGATCAATTTTTAAACCATCAATATCAAATTGACGAAGTAAACCTAAAGAGGCATACCCAGTGCCAAAATCATCAATCCACACCTTTACGCCTTCTTTATGGAAGTTTTCAAACGCCTTAGCTATTTTATCAGGACTATGAATGAGCGCTGTTTCCGTTAATTCGACTTTAATAGCCTGTGGTGGTATTTGGTGCTTTTCTAGCAAAGACATTACTTTTGCAAACACATCACCATCTAAGATTTGTACCGGTGAAATATTTAATGAAACAGCAATATCTGTCATACCAAACTGCCGCATATGTTTTAAATCAGACAAACATTGCTCAAAAATCCAGTCACCTAATTCTAAAATCATTCCCGATTGCTCTACATGAGGGATAAACTCATCAGGGCCAACAATGCCAAAGCGCGGTGATTGGCACCTTACTAGCGACTCAAAGCCGACCAGCTTTCCAGATCCCAATGATACAAGCGGTTGATAAACCATTTTAAAATAATTATTTTGCATTGAATCAGACATGATCCTCTCTAACTCATGCCATCTTGCTAGATTGACTGGTTTTTCCGATTCTAGGTATTTAAACGCACTCATGATTTTGCTCCGGTTTCACTCTTAGTGACTTATTATATTAAAGAGCAATTTACAGGCCATTTTAAATACAAAAAAACAGAAATAAAAACCAATATATTCAGGTAGTTAAATTAGAATATTAAATGGATTTACTTCTCCCATTTCATTCGCATTTTGCAATTCAGTTTGCAATGCAGCTACATTGGCAATGTGAGCGCTTAATCGAGCTTATAAAACACAGATAAGCCAGTTAATAGATATTGACCAAAGCTAATATTAGCAATTGTATATGAGAAAAGAGAAAGCTTTGATAAAACCCTGTTTAGGTTAAGCACCATCTAAATTTAAGAGAAAATAAATAATTTTATGGGGAGGGATAAAAAATTAAATTGGTGGTAGGAACATAAAAAAACGCAGGCAACTATAAATAGTTACCTGCGCAAAAGTCTCTAGTTTGAAAGAATGTCGTTATTTTCGTTTTTAGAAGAAGTTACATGTTGTGCATAGTTGGTATTTTGCGAGTCAAACGTATTACTCATCAACTGAGCGTTTTCAACATCAGCTTGTGTAAAAGTAATTGGCTGAATATCTGCCAGCGGTTCAATCGAATCGCTACCTCGTAAAACTGTTATACCTATTACTAAAGTGGCAACAAGCAAAATTGACAAAACCATAATTTCAGGTGTTAGTACCCAATTGTTACCTTTAGGCTTTTGTTTGGCTTTTGTGTTTGTTTGCATATTGCACCCCTTAAAAATTTAACTAAATTCGTCTTGATTTGATATTTAATATATTGCGAAAGTCGTGCCAACCAGATAACAACTTTACAAAAAAGTAAAAACCTTACAAAATCATGTCGTTAAAATAAATTAAAGGTATGATTGAGTATTTAAATAAAGTTCATAACATTTTATTTTTATTTTGAATTGCAATTTGCGAATCAAATTAAAAAAAACACACTAAAAACACTCATTAATTACTAAAAAATAAATTTAACTTACCCCTAAAATACTAGGTTAATTTCTCCGTTTATCAAGTTTTATGCAACACAAACCCACTTTTTATATTGTCTGTTGATCTTTGCGGATTAAAATTCGTTCAAACTACAGGCGGTTTAATCGCGGCGCGAGGTCTATAACCTAGCGGGATCGGTAACTGCTCCTGCGTTACCCTACTGACTTACATCGATGTAAGACCGAGCAAAGCTTCCGCGTTCTGCTCACGCCCCTTACCTACATCCATGTTGGCAACAAAGAGTAAATAGCCCTTAGGAAGAAACCTTTGGGCAGCGCCTGTTTGGCATTAATGCTACGTTATCGCCCATTTATGGAAAATAACCACACTGCATAGGCTCAACTTTGCCTATATACCAAACACACTGCTACAAACTTAACCCTAAACGTTTAACAAACCCTAGCCTTCATTGCTCAACTCAGCTTTTCCCACACTTGCGCTAAACGAGAGAGCTTTAAATGTTTAGATTCAATAACCTGCTCTGGGGCATATTTATCAAGTAATAAATAAAGTGTCTCACTTACAATTGGCTTAGCTAAATAGTCATTCATCCCCGCGTCTATAAATCGCTCTTTATCACCATGAATCGCATTTGCAGTGAGTGCTATTATGGGGGTGGTTATACCTAACTTTCTGATTGCTTTAGTTGCAGAAATCCCATCGAGTATTGGCATTTGGATATCCATAAAAATAATATCAATTTCATCGTTTTGCGCCTTTATTATTGCCTCTTGACCATCACTAACAATATGTACACGGCAACCTTTTTGTTCTAAAAACTGCCGAATTACAATTTGATTATTCGTATTATCTTCAGCAACTAATACCTTGGTTCCGCTTAACTGAGTTAACCCTAAGGGGCTTTCTAAAGTTTCTTTTTGCTCACGATTGGTAAATATAATATCCAAATGAAACAACTGCTCTTCTAATAAACTAATTGCCCGTAGTACATGGGATACTTTATAAGGGCCATTTAACCTAAGCTCTCTGTCGTTAATATTTTGCGGTAATAAGCTTTTACCTAGCAAATCTAGGATGAGTAAACACGGTGAATTAAGGGAGTTGTATGTATTTATACGCTCGCGTGTTTGGGCTAACATTTGAGGATCAGTTAGTACAATTGCATCAGGAAAACTATCGTACTTGGGTATATCTGGGCATACTTCGTAGTGTTCAAAAGTGATAGAAAACCGAGTGAGCGTATGCTCCAAGGCTGTTTTTAGAATTTCGTGACTTCCTACTATCCATACTTTTGGCTTTTTACTTCGTGCTGCAAACCCTTCTCTTAAAATTGAGTCAGTTGTGTCTATTTGCAGCGGGTAATTAACTATAAACTCGCTTCCTTTATTAAACTCAGAACTAACCGAAATATCTCCACCTACCACATCACAAATTTGCCTACATATCGCAAGCCCTAAGCCACTGCCACCATGCTTTCGAGTAATTGAATTATCGGATTGAATAAAAGGCATAAACATACTGTCAATTTTATTTTTTGCAATTCCCATACCCGTGTCTTTTACAGATATATAAAGGTTTAAATTATTACCTTCAATATGAGTGCACTTAACAGTAACCGTTATTACACCATGTTGAGTGAACTTAATCGCATTGGCTAATAAATTTATGACTATTTGTCTTATACGGGCATGATCACCAATTACTTGAGCTGGTACATCAGGATAAAAATCAAAAATAACCTCAAGCCCTTTTTGTAAAGCACTTTGGGAAATTATATCTATTGCTTCTTCAATACACGTATCAATACTAAATGGCTGATTATTGAGTGTTATGGCTTGTGCTTCAAAACGTGAGTACGTTAATACATCGTCCAATACACTTAATAGCGCGTCAGAACTTGTTTTAATCATTTGTGTATAGCGCATTTGTTCAGAAGTTAAACCGGTATGATGCAAAATATCTGCAGATCCAATCACAGCATTTAATGGCGTGCGAATTTCATGGCTAATATTTGCCATGAATCGGCTTTTTGACTCCGCTAGGGTTTCTGCCTGATGTTTAGCTTCAAGTAATATTTGCTCGCTTTCAATACGCTCTTGTATATCCACAAGTGTCGCAGCAATTGATGATAAATCACTTTCGTAGCCACCAACAATTGGAGTAAGTGTAATTTCGACCCAGTTATTTATACCTTGTGCATTAATTAAACGTATATCAAAGCGACGAATGTCACGCTTACCTTGTTTATAATCAAGTAAAGTGCTACTAATTTTTTCTACATCTTCTTTTGCTATAAACTTAATTATAGGTAAGCCAAGGCTCTCATCTACCTTGCTGTGTAGAACTCGCTGCCATGCTTGATTTATAAATAATAGATTGCCAAATGTATCAAGGCGTAAAACAATATCAGGGATATTATCAACGACAGAGTGATAATTATATTCTATCTCTGCCATTGCTTGTTCGGCTTTAACTCGCTGCGTAATATTAGTTTCTATAGCGATAAAGTGCTTTACTTGGCCTTCATCATCTCGCACTGGGTTTGCATCAATAGCAACCCAATAAATATTACCGTTTTTATCGTAATTTGTAGTTTCAACTTGAAAAGGAAGTCCATTTTTTACGGCATGAGACATGACCTTACGGCTTTTTTCACATGTTTTTGGCCCTTGCAGTAAATGACCAGGACTGGTGCCTATAACCTCATCACAGGTGTAACCTGTAAGTACTTCAAAACTATTGTTAACCCACTCAATTACGCCAAATTTATCTGTAATTATCACTAAGTTATTTGTATGGCTCGCAACAAGCGATAAGCGTTTTACATATTTTTGCTGTTGTGTAAGCAAAAGTTGTGAGTCTTTATGACGTTGAATGTCATAGAGTGAACCTATAAAACCGCTTTTTTCATCATAAACTAGCCTCAACTCAAACCAGTTTAAGAGTCCGTGACTATTTTTTATTTGTATTTCTACACTAGGAGTCTGCTTTCCTTCAAGCAAACAACAACTGTATGCAACAAAATGCATAATATCATCGCAATTCATTAACTTAGTAATATTAGAACCAATTAATGAATCGCTTGAGTAACCTAGTTTCTTCTCCCATGCTTCGTTAATATAGGTAAGATTTAAATGTTTATCACACTCAAAAATACATTCATCTAAAATAGCTAATAGCTTTGCTTGACGTCGATTACTATTGGAGAGCTTTTCGACCAATGCATATTGGATTTGCACTTGTAGTTCATCGTTGTTATCCATGCTCTCTCCAATGCTTAATAAAAGTTTTACTATCACAAACTCGCGCATAAAGAGGAAAAACCTCTTCACAGTAAAAAGTTTGTTCAAAAGGAGTGCGACTCGATGTACAGTCACTTAAAATAGTGACGTTAAAACCAAGTTCAACAGCCGTTCGCGCAGTTGAGTCAATACAAATAGAAGTCACCGTACCGGCTAAAATTACATTAGTGACACCATGTTCTTTGAGCTTTTGCGCTAGAGCAGTATGTGTAAAAGCATTTAAACCTCTTTTCCCAGGCACCACTTCTATAACATTGCTAAAAAAATCTAGCTGCTCAATGGTTTGAGCGCCGTACGAACCTGCTTTAAATGCGCCCACATCTGCAATAGCTTTTAATATGCCAATCGGATTTTTAAGCTCACTGTAGTTTTGTGTAAAATGAATGGGTGTATTAACAACTAGCGCAAAATGCTCTGCACAGGCGGTCAATAAAGAGAGTGTATTTTCTACCACGCCAGTAATTCTTGACGACTCTTCAACTACGTCATACAAAATACCTTTTGGTGAAAAGTAATCATTTTGAAAACCAATCAAAATAAGCGCTGTTTTAGAAAAGTCATGCATCATTGCCACCTTATTAACCAATTTAAGACGCTAATTGCCAAGGTTTAATAAACTTTTCAAGCACTGCTTTGGTCACTGGTTTTTGTAAATAGTGCGTAATACCTTTTTCAAATAACTCAGCTATCTGCTCATCCCCTGTTAGCCCAGTTAAAATAACTTTGGGTGTATCATTATTAGGGGTATTTTGACGCACCAATTGCTGTGCTACGTCACTGCCAAACATTCCTGGCATGCGCTCATCTAAGAGCAGTAAATCAAATGGTTCATTTTGAGCAAGCGTTAAGGCACTAGCGCCATTTTCTGCACATGTTACTAAGCAGCCCAGCATTTCGAGCATCACTTTTGTTGCAATTTGACTTGGTAAGCTATCATCCGCCACTAATACAGATAAACGTGTTTGCGTATGAAATGTTGTTAAAATGGTAATTAGGTCAGTATCAAAAAATGGCCAACCTAATATTTTTTTAGATAGTTTGTTCTCTTGGCTCAACTCACTAATGTCGCTAATAGTGCATAACTTTATGTGTCTATTTATGCTGTCACCATTTAGTTTATCAGTTAGCGCATCACCACTAAGGTGACGTAAATCCTCAATCTGTACCGTTTCCTTAAAAGTGCTATTGAATAATTTAAAATTTAAGCCAAAGCGCTCATGGGTATTATCCGATGTTATTAAACAACTTTTAAATAACGCCTCACAATCAGTTAGAACGTCTATATTTTGGCTAATATCAAGTGCCAAACTAACAGACTCTTTTGTTGCTAAAAGCCCATGAAAATCCAGCGTGCTTACTTGCTCAGAATCATCAATCTGGTAATGAAGGCTAACCCCTTGTATATTTGCTTCTAGGTTAAGTAAAAAGCTCTGCTTTACAGATGCTAGCGCTGGAATCAGAAATTCCTCGCATTGCGCAATCATTTGCTCAAGAGGGATTTGCAAACAAACGTAGTTACATTGCAACTTGTTAATTAAAGTAACTGAAAAATTTCGATTTTGGGTTTTACAATATTTACCGATTACCCCTTGGATAATTTCTAAAACGTGACTATTAATATTCATAAAGTATTCTCGTTAACCCAATGTATACCTCTTAATCATCAAGTTATGTGCCACAAATTAGTTCTTGTAAACACACTTGCATTCATATACTTAAGTATTAGACAGACAGCGCTTTAGTTTCTCATTCGCATTTTGCAAATCATATTGATATGCAATATATGATTTATAGTTTTTATTAGAATGGTGTAATCGATTTTTTTTGCTTTAAATAATTTTTCAATCATTTAAACTGATTTTAATCAAATTGAGGAGAAAGCTATGTTAACTGTAATTTTTGGCCGTGAAGGTTGTCCATATTGTGTTCGTGCAAAAGATGTTGCGGAGCAACTATCAAATGAACGTGATGACTTTAAATTTCGCTACATCGATATAATTAAAGAAGGCATTAGTAAAGCCGACCTTGAAAAGTCAGCTGGTAAACCTTGCCCTACCGTTCCACAAATTTTTGTGGATCAAAATCACATCGGTGGATTTACAGAATTTGAAGCTTACGCAAAAGAAAACCTAGGCTTGTACAAATAAGCGTTGTATTAAATATGTTAACCAGTTTAATAAACCCCAAATCAAACTGGTTAAATTTCGACCAACATCAAACACATAGAAATTAGTTTCAATTTATACAAGCATTTGCCTCGCGAATCCTATATAATGCGCGCCTCTTTAAATTCGTTGAGGCGTATTAATGTCAGAACCAGTCACGTTTGAATCTCTAAATCTTTCTCCTGCAATTTTGAAGGCAGTTGAAGAGTTGGGTTACAAGACACCATCTGAAATCCAAGCTCAATGTATACCGTTATTGCTAGAAAGAAAGGACGTACTGGGACTAGCTCAAACGGGTACAGGTAAAACCGCAGCATTTGCACTGCCATTACTAAATAATATTGACCCGTCTGTGAAACAGCCACAGATCCTTGTACTCACACCAACACGTGAGCTTGCGATCCAAGTTGCTGAGGCATTCGAACAATATGCTAAACATGTTCGTGGTATTGAAGTATTGGCACTCTATGGTGGCCAAAGCTACAGTATCCAATTAAGCGCACTTCGTCGTGGCGCTCAGGTTATTGTTGCAACTCCAGGTCGTTTAATCGATCACATTAACCGTGGCACTATCAAGTTTGATGCTCTACAAGCACTTGTACTTGATGAAGCCGATGAAATGTTACGTATGGGCTTTATCGATGATGTAGAAAGCATCATGGAAAAAACACCGCGCGAAAAGCAAACATGTCTTTTCTCTGCGACTATGCCTAAGCAAATTCAAAACATCAGCAGCAAGTATATGAATAACCCTGAACAGGTTCATATTTCTGCGCGTAACTCTACAGTATCATCTGTTGAGCAAGTGTTTTGGAATGCAAGCGTACATAAAAATAAAGCAATTGTTCGCTTCTTAGAAGCTGAGCAATATGAAGGTGCTATTGTTTTCGTACGTACGCGTAACGATACAGTACAACTTGCTGAGTTATTAGAGCGCGAAGGTTTCTCTGCTGCTCCACTTAACGGTGACATGAACCAGCAAGCACGTGAACGCACTGTAGATCGCTTAAAAAGTGGCATGCTAAACATTGTTATTGCAACAGATGTAGCGGCACGTGGTCTTGATGTTGACCGTTTAAGCTTAGTTATCAACTACGATATCCCACAAGATTCTGAAGCCTACGTTCACCGTATCGGCCGTACAGGTCGTGCTGGTCGTACTGGTAAAGCAATCTTATTCGTAAAACATAACGAACGTTATTTACTTAAAAATATCATTCGTCATACGAAGTCTGAAATTGCTCAAGTTGAATTACCTACAGCAAAAATTGTTGAAGAAAAACGTATCGAAGCGTTACAAGCAAAATTAACTATTGCGCTTGAAAACAAAGACATCACGTTCTTCAATGAAGTAGCTACTAACATGGCTGAAAAACTTGATCTTCCTCTTGAAAGCTTAGCGGGTGCGTTACTGTGTTTAGCACAGCAACAATCGCCAATTAAAGTTGAAGAAGTTAAGATTCAACCTCGTGAACGTAACGAGCGTAACGACCGCAATTCACGCAACGATCGTGGTGACCGTGGACGTCGTAACGAACGTGGCGGCGAACGTGGTGGTGAACGCGCTGAGCGTAAACCTCGCGAACGTAACAGCCGTGATGCAGGTCCTAT